>JAUZNW010000214.1 GCA_030706785.1 Bacteroidota bacterium
CATTGACATGCAGTTTCCTGTCATCAAAATAGCAACCGTTGGTCGGAACTTCAGCATAATGCGAGATCCCATCATTCAAAGTACGGGATGTAAGTGCGTCTTTCCAGCTCGATGGAACCTGGTTCAGCTCGATCTTTTCAAAAGCCTCCCGTATTGCATCCTCGTAACTTACCGGAGTAATTCCAAGTAATTCTTTCAGGTTGTTGTCTTTGCAGATAACCTCCACTTTCATGCTGTCGACAAGGTTTTGTGCAAGGGAATAGGAAGTTGAGGTTATAAAATATAACCAGTAAGATGAAAGTTTTGGTGTCATAACCGGAACAATTCCAATCCATCGCTTAAGCCCCCTTACCTTTGCAAATCGCAAAAGCATCTGCTTGTAGGTCATAATATCAGGACCCCCGATATCATAGCTTTTGTTAAATGTTGTTTCGTTGAGAAGCACCCCTGAAAGGAATTCAATAACATTACGTACTGCAATAGGCTGTGATCTGGTCTTAAGCCATCTTGGAGCAATCATTACTGGCAATTTTTCGACCAGGTCGCGGATTATTTCGAAAGAAGCACTTCCGGAACCAATTATGATTCCGGCTCTGAGTGTTGTTAATGAGTAAGATCCTGAACTTAATATTCTTTCAACATTGCTTCGACTGGTAAGATGCTTTGATAATATCTCCTCATTTACTATCCCGCTGAGATAGATTACCTGACGGGCTTTGGTTTGTTGTATACAGTTTTTAAAGTTTATGGCAGAGGTCTCTTCCATTTTTTCAAAATCGCCTGTTGAAGCTGACATGGAGTGAATAAGGTAATAGGCTGCATCAATGTCAGAGGGGATATCCTGAAGTGAATAAGGTTTTAAAAAATCAACCTCAATTACTGATAAATGAGTTGACCTGTATTTTTCTGAATCAAACCTTGCCCGGTCGCGGACACAACAAATCACATCATGACCATTATCCAATAGAAGAGGTAATAATCTTTGTGCAATATACCCTGTTGAACCTGTAAGAAGTATTTTCATTTTATCTTAAACAAGTACTTATACCGGAGAAATGTTATTAATAATGCTTATCGCAAATTTTCTATGAATGACGAGAGAGCCCCTGAGTTGTTTATCAGCTCTATCTGTTTATAGACCAGTTCGGCTTGTTTTTCATTTAACAGAGACATCTCTTTCTGATAATCGATTTCATCTGTTAACAAATCGTATGCATTGATCTGCCCTTTATCAAATCTATCCTGATTCAATGAAAGGTTCTCCTCATAAAGCGCTACGTTCTGTTTAGATAATTCCGCCTGATATTTAATCTGCCTTATTTCTTCGTTAAGCAGAAGACTTTTATTACTGACACTGTTAATCTCATCGTCGAGCCTTGATTTCAGTCCTTTTTCCTCAAGCTTCAACTGGTTGACCCTGTTCTTTGTGCTGCTTCCGGAAAGTATCTGAAATCTAAGACTAAGACCCACATAGCTGCTTCCATACCAGCTGCCTGAAAGGAATGGATTGAAGGTATCTGTATACTGGTTAGCGCCAAGGAATCCCTCAAAACCAATAGTGGGTGTATGTTTCATTCTTTCTGATTGCTGCTGCTGTTCAAGAAGTTCAGCCCTGAGTCTGAGGCTTTTCACGGAAGGAATAGAGTCTAACAGAGGATCTGTATTGTCTGTTTTCAGTACATCTTCCGAAAAAGGTGAAAAGTCAAACGTTCCATCAAGTAAATTCTCAAGAGAAATTCCTGTGAGGAAGCCCATATAAATCTTTTCCCTCGTGAGGGATGAAGAAACAGCAGCATAATTTGAGAGAGCATTATTATGGTTCAGAATGGCTTTGTTGACTTCTGTTTTCAGCACTTTACCCTCTTTCGACTTTACCATGAAAAGCTCTTTTGTCCTTGACGTGCGAAGTGTATCGAGTTCGGCAGAACGAAGCTGTTCCGCCCTTAGCCATATATTTGTAAAGCTCTTTATGACCTCCAGTTTCAGATCCCGTTCAGCGGCAGCAGCATCGGTATTTTTAAGTTTCTCATTTATCCTGCTTTCTGCAACCCGGCTCTTTATGGAAAAGTCGATTATAGGCTGATACAGATTTAATCCTGAATTCTGCTGCCAGTCGGTACCGAATTTTATCGGCCTTTTTTCATCTGTAGGTATCTGGCTCAACTGCCCGACAGGAATTATCTGCGTCGGAATTATAGGACTGTACCTGTAGTTATAACTCAACGACAGGTCAGGCAAATACTTCTGATACGCCGATGAAGTCTGAAGCTTAGCTATCTCGATATCAGTCCTGACCGCCCGTATATTTCCCTTATTTGCGAGAGCAGAATCGATTAAGGCTATAAGTTTAATCTCCTGCCCGGAAAGACTGTTGGATAAGCAAATAAGGATAATTAATATTGTTGATAGAATTATTGATTTCATTTTTAATATTCTTTTTATTTTTCAGCCCCGGAATACTGCAGCAGGCTCAACATTGTTGATGGTTCGTATGGAGAAGAAGAGAGAACTGCCGACCGAGATAAACACTGTTACCAGAAAGAGGACAGCGTATTCAATAATTGAATAACTGAATACAAGGCCGGCATTGGAAACTCCTGCCCTGAATCCTTCAAGCAGTATCATCGCTATTATAAAACCTGTAACTGCGAACAAAAAGCTCTGTGTTAGAATAAGCCTGGTAATATACTGGTTTGTTGCACCTATAGCCTTAAGGGTCCCATAATCCCTGATCCTGTCAACAGCTGACGAATATAGTGTAAGGCCGATGATAAAGAATCCGCTGATAACAGCAAAAATAACCAGCGAACCGATGCTGGTTCCAATGTTTGACGATATGGTGATATAGCTGACCGTTGTTTTCCTTAGTTTCTCAGCATTCCATGCTTTGATGCCATATACCGACCTGTTTATGTTATTGACAACTTCATCAACAGCAAAGCCGGGCTTGACCTGGATTGCTATTGTGCTTACTTTCGATTCGGGGAACGAGGTATAATAACGTGCCTTCGATAGTGTCGTGTAGAAAAATGACCCTGCAAAACCCCTGGCATTTTTTGTCTGCAGCTTTATAGTGGCACTTTTACCGTTAATCTCAACTCTTGTACCCAGCTTTACAGGGTAATCGAATACGGACTGGTCGTAAAACTCAGCCGACACAGCTTCATCATCATTAAGTGAAAGAAGGTCACCCTCGTTTATTGATTCTGGTTTTGGACCCGCAATAAACAGTGGTGATTCGCTGCCAATAATGAGTACAGGTGCAAGTTTGCCGTTCTCAAATTTGACCGATGCACCTGAGACTACTATCGGATATGTATTCATGACCCCCTCAATACTCCTTAGTTCCCTGACAAGGCTCTCATTAAGTTTCGGAAGTTCATTAGCATTCCTTGTAATATTATCGACAACCCAGATCTGGCCAATATCCTGCCTCGAGTTACTAACCAGACCACCCATTAATCCGGTCAGAAAACTTAGTACGCCTATCTGCTGACCAATAAGGAAGATGCTGACAACGATACCGATAATTACGCCGATGCTCTTTACCTTGTCATACCTTATGAACCTGTATGCTGTAGCGATCATGACTGGCTGTTTTTAAGTTTAATTACAGATTCAACCTTTGAGTTCAGGATAAGCTTGTTCTCTCCATCAAGCTTTATTCTTACTTCTCTCACAAGCCGGTCTTCCTGATCATTTGCTTTTTGGGAGAATAGCGACTTCTTTTTGAGGTAGGGGGAAAGGAAGATGACTTTTCCCCTTGCTACTACCGAGTCGCTCCCGACAAACCTGATATCAGCATCAAGACCATTGCTGAGCCTCCCGGCAAAAAGCTCATCTACTTCAGTTCTCACTGTCATTGGTCCGGAAGGGGCAACCTCTGCATATTTTTCAAACTGGTTGACCGCACTTCCTTTTTCAATATGCATTTCGAGAAGAAGCCCCTCATAAGGTGAACGCAATATTTTTTTCGAAGCTTCGGCTTCAGCATATCTGACCTGTTCAGCCAGCTCCCTTAGCCTGCTGGCAGAAAGTTTTACTGAGGCGCTGTCCTTTTCAACAGTAAGAGAAAGGGTAGTGACCTCTGTCTCAAGATCATTGAGAGTCTGCTTTGTCTCCGCTCCTTTTAATGCAAGAGTTCTTACAGATTCCAGAAGCTTCTTCTTATTGGCGAGCTTTGCCTTCGACTCATTGAGGTTAAGCTCATCAATCTCTTCCTGCGACTTCTGAGTGTTGTACTGGCTTCTTAACTGCGATACCCTTATCAGTTCAAGCTCATCATCCAGTCTCACAAGAGGCTCATTTTTTTTGATACTATCGCCGTCGTACCTGTAGATCTCCTTAACTACACCACCAGTTGAAGCTGCAATACTGATTATCTTTTTCTCAGGTTCAACCTTGCCTACCCCGACAACTTCGGATACCTCAACCATGGCGCTGTTAACCGGGTGTGATACTGTGCCAGATTTTTCTTTATTTTCTTTACTGCCGCTACAGGCTGTAATAATCAATGGTATTATAATCAGGTAAATTCTCTTATTCATTGTTTTAATATTAATCTTCTGTTTTATTGATTTTCTGATCTTTATTTATGAAATATCTCATCCTCTGAGGGTTTGTCGGAGGCGATCCCGTTGTTCACATAAATTATCCTGTCGGCAAACGGTTTCAGTCTCAGGTCGTGTGTCACTACAATGACCGATTTTCCTGAATCTGAGAGCATTTTAAGTTCTTCCATTACTATGCCTACGCTCCTGATATCGAGTGATGCGGTAGGTTCATCGCAAAGCATTATCGATGGTTCGGTAACAAGTGCTCTTGCAATTGCAACTCTTTGTTGCTCTCCACCGCTAAGGTTTTTCGGCAGGCTCTTCACCCTGCTATCCATATTTACCTTTTTAAGCGCCTCTTCAGCCTTTAGCTTTGCCTCCTTTTTGCCTGTCCCGGAAAGCCTAAGGGGATGCATAACATTTTCCAGTACATTGAGTGGTGCA
>JAUZNW010000215.1 GCA_030706785.1 Bacteroidota bacterium
AAACACCGAAAAGGTGGTTGTGTTTCGCTGGTTGGGGATTTTTGAAATTATTACAGGTCGCTCCTACGGAGCTCACAATCATCTATTAGCAATCAGCCTACAAACAGTTCGCACCAATGGTGCTCATGGTTATCACCTGTATGAGTATTTCGACAAAAAAATGTATTGTCACAGGCATGAAAAGATATTGGATAAATTCCCCTAGAAACAATTCTATCCCAGGACGCGGAACGGAAGCCTGTCTATCCCACGCCGCGTAGCGGCGATCTGTTTATAGCACAAATGCATTAAGATAAATCCTGAGCCGCATAGCGGCGACCTGTAATAGCCCTTAAACATTCTTTTTTATTATTTTTGGATTGGAATAAATATATAACAACACTCGCTATGGCTAATACCTACACAAAAATCTATCTTCAAATTGTATTTACTCCTTTGAAACGTGAATATATTATCCCTTCAAAACATAAGGAAGAACTACAAAAATATACTACAGGTATAATCCAAAACCGGAAACATAAATTGTTGGCAATCAATTTTATGCCCGATCATGTCCATCTATTTATTGGGTATAATCCCGTTCAATCTCTTCCAGATCTGCTCAGGGATATAAAGGCGAATACATCAAAATTTATTAATGAGAAAAGATGGTTTCCAGGTAAATTTCAGTGGCAGGATGGATATGGATCATTCTCTTACGGGCATTCCCAGATAGAAAGCGTAATACAATATATTATCCATCAGGAAGACCACCATAGAAAGGCATCATTCAAAGAAGAATACCTTAAACTTCTGGAGAAATTTGAAGTTAATTTTGATCCGAAATATTTGTTTGATTGGATCTGATACTGCTTATCCAACTATTTCTCACTTATCCCAAAATTGCATAAAATTCCAGACTAATCGACGTTGTCGTTCAGATAAGCGTTGTTTTCCCGGAGCGTGGGCTCCTCACCGTCACCTGAAGTAAGGGTGAATTTTGAGACCTTGCTGTCATTTTCCTTCTCCTTGGAACCGATCGACATGTTCCTCCTCACATATGCCGGCACATCTTCGAAAGTATCGATATTATCCTTGATGATCTTGTTCGAAAGTCCTTCCTTCTTGAAAAAGTTCTGCATGTGCTTCACCTTCTGCAGAGTGGTTTCCCGCTTTTCATGCTCTTCAAAATCATCCTGCGGGTGCTTCCCTCCTCTCATTTCTGTTATCTCGCCCACATTTTCAAGGTTGAAGTCCAATTCTCCCTGGATCTCCTCGTCAATTGAAGAAATTACAGACCTTGAATCCTTTTCATGGACACTAAAAACATCCGATCCCTTTTCCGGAATAATATGCGGAGGCACCTGGTTACTTTCGGCAAGGAGTTCAACTTTCATGGGCTTTGGCTTTTTGTAGGGAGTGAAGATGCTGTTTGCCGGGAAACCGGTTGCAATTACGGTGACACTGATTTCGCCCTTCAGGTTTTCATCCTGCGACAATCCCCTGATTATCAGTGCATCCTCCGAGGCAGTCTCATACATGTAATCGGTTATCTCACCCAGCTCATCCATTGTGAGCTCGTTTGTCTCCTTTCCGGAAGAGATATTGATAAGAATGCTCTTGGCGCCTGTGATATCATTCGAATTGAGGAGAGGTGAAGCCAGAGCATTCTCTATTGCTTTCAGAGCCCTGTTCTCTCCGGAAGCAATGCCCATCCCCATTATCGCGACTCCTGAATTCTTCATAACTGTTTCCACATCAGCGAAATCGACATTGATATAACCCGCAACAGTAATGATTTCAGCAATTCCCTTCACTGCAGTTGTCAGGATATCGTCAGCTTTGGCAAATGCTGTCGAGACTCCCTGATCGCCATAGATCTCCCTGAGCTTTTCATTATTGATGACGAGCAGCGAATCGACATAATCCTTGAGTTCGTTAATACCGTCGATCGCATATCTTATCCTCACCTTGCCTTCCGACTTGAATGGGATGGTGACGACGGCTATAGTAAGGAGCCCGGCATCCTTGCAAGCTTTGGCTATGACCGCGATAGCTCCGGTGCCCGTACCACCACCCATACCGGTTGTCAGGAAAACCATTTTCGTATTGCCTGAAATGGCATCCATCACCTCCTTTATATTTTCCAGGGCGGCCTGCCGTCCGACTTCAGGCTTGCTGCCGGCTCCGCGTCCCTCGGTTATCGACTCACCTATCTGGACCTTTATTGGGACAGGACTTTTTGCAAGCGCCTGATGATCGGTGTTGCAGATGATGAAATTGACATCCTTAATGCCTCTTTCATACATATGGTTCACTGCGTTATTTCCACCGCCTCCGATACCTACAACCTTTATAATTGATGATTTTTCGACCGGAAGATCAAAATTCATTAGATCGTCTGTCATAGGGTTAGTTTTTAGTTGTTTAAGAAGAGTATTTCCAGACCTGGCAACCATATTTTCAACTAATTGATTTTCTGATCTTCTACTTCAAACATGTTTGAAAGCATCTTTTTGATTCTTTCGGTAAGCGAAACCTTTTCCTCTTCCTGTACTGGTTCGTTTTCATCTTCATCTCCTGCTGTTTTCCCCGAAGTTTCAGTGTCAATCTTTTCAACAACAGGTTTTCTCGTCCTTACAAATTCGTCCTTGGTGCCGGCATTGAATGATTTTTTATAAGTATCCAGGTAATCAAAGCCGCGCATAATGAGCCCCACACTGGTTGCGTACATGGGCTGGTTGATCTCGTTCCTGCTTGTCCCGGTCAGATGCTCATTCGGCTGGCCGATCCTGACGTCCATCGCAGTCTTGAATTTCATAAGCTGAGGCAGATGCTTAAGCATAGCACCGCCGCCCGTTATTACGATACCTGCTGCAAGCTTGTCGGCATAACCCGAATTCTGGATCTCAAAGTTCACTATATCAATGATCTCCTCCATCCTTGACTGGATTATATAAGCCAGGCTCTTGAACGATATTTCCTTCGGATTTCGTCCGCTGATACCAGGAATAGATACAACCTTATCGTCGGGGGCAATATCTCCAAGAGCAGAACCATACTGGATCTTAAGCTGCTCGGCATGACGGTCGAGAATGGCACATCCCTCCTTGATATCCTTTGTGATGACATTACCTCCGAACGGGATCACTGCAGTATGACGGATGATATTATCGTAGTAGACTGCAAGGTCGGTGGTACCGCCGCCAATGTCGACAAGGACAACACCGGCTTCTTTCTCGTCATCAGTCAGGACAGCGTCTGCTGATGCCAATGGCTCCAGTATCATGTCCTTAACGGACATGTCGGCTTTCCGTATGCACTTTTCAATGTTCTTTGCTGCCGCTACCTGCCCGATAACAATATGAAAATTGGCTTCAAGTCTTCGTCCGCATATTCCGATGGGGCTCTTTATCCCGGTTTCATTGTCGATGATGAATATCTGCGGGATAACATGAATTATCTCTTCACCGATATCGACATGGATCTTGTACATGTCTTCTATCAGCTTGAAGACCTCTTCCTTTTTTATCTCCTCCTCAAAATCATCACGCATTATATACCCGCGAGTTTTAAGGCTTTTAATGTGCTGACCCGCAATACCGACAAAGACTTCGGAAAAGAGGATACCGGACCGTTTCTGGACATCGTCTACGGTCGTCTGGATCGCATTTACGGTATCTTCAATATTGAGGACCACACCTCGTTTCACTCCCTTCGAGGGAGCCTTGCTTAGCCCGAGAATTTCAATTTTGCCGTTCTCGTTTCTGGTACCGACTATTGCCACAATTTTTGTGGTTCCGATGTCGATTGCTGCAACATACTGTTCCTTTCTGTTCATAGTTTGAAGTATAGTTTTTCTTTTATTTCATCTTCTCCTGCATACGACCTGGTCCCTGTAAGCCAGGTTTATGACAGAGTATTTGTTCCATCCCACCTCGGGAAGGACCTTATCGTAAAATGTTTCGAGGACACTTAACTTTCCCTCAAAGTTTTCGGCTGTACCCAGATGGACAATATGATTTCCAACTCTTGGAATGAGATCAATCTCATCATTATTGTCCACAAAGATCTGGTCGATCTGGGCCGACCAGAAATCATCCCTGTTTATATATCTTACCAGGTAAAATATATCCTTAAGTACTGAATTTTTGATACTTGTATCGAGTACGCTCACACCATTCAGCATTGCCTGGTTTATGTTGATATTCCCTCCTACTATATGGAGCCTCGGAGTATATAGATTTCTTCTCCTCACAACCACTCCGTCAACATCCACATAATAATCGCCGCCGTTATCGGGCATCAAACGCATGATAGGCGTACGCTGGTCGGCATAAATATGAAGCGTGCCGTCAATAGACACGTATGCCTCGGCTGTCCTGAGCTCCCCGTACCGGGTCATTGTCGTCTCAATGCCAGACACAGAAAGATCCTTAACCGGTTTCCCAAGGATGCTGCCGTTGACTGAGTAAATTGTATTTTGTATATCTCTTTTTGTAACGAAGTGATACCTGGATGAATCGACAATAGTGATCTTAATCCTGCTGCACCGTTCCGAATAGAACCGGTGAGCAAAAAATGCCGGTATCATCACCAGATACAGTGTGGGAAGAAGCAGTAATATCTTTATCAGCCTGTTCATATTCCCAGCGTCTTCTTTATTTTTTCCTCTATAGGATCTACAAGCCTGTCAATATCGCCTGCCCCTATGGTCAGAAGCACATCAAGTTTCTTAATATCGAGCTTCCCCGGAATTTCTTCCATCTTCATCATCCTCTTGTCCGGCAGTCTCATCCTGTTAAAGATGATTTCAGAAGTTATTCCGGGTACAGGTCTCTCCCTTGCAGGATAGATGGGAAGCAGAATGGCTTCATCAAGCTTGTCGAGGACTTCG
>JAUZNW010000216.1 GCA_030706785.1 Bacteroidota bacterium
AGGATGAACCGGATGACCAGTTTATGCTTCGGGACAGTTTCCTGAAGGGAATAAGCCTGCTGGTAAAATTTAATCTTGTCTATGAAATACTGATTTTTATAAGGCACCTGCCCTATGCAGCAAAGCTGGTTGAAAAATTCCCGGAGCAGAAGTTTGTTCTGGACCATATAGCCAAGCCTCTGATCCGGGATAAATTGCTTTCGCCATGGAGGGAAGGAATTCAGCAGCTGGCTTTTCATCCAAATGTTTATTGTAAACTATCAGGTATGGTAACAGAAGCCTCGTGGACAGGCTGGCGTAAGGAGGATTTTACTCCTTATCTGGATGTAATCTTTGAATCATTTGGTCCTTCACGGCTCATGATAGGCTCCGACTGGCCAGTATGCACTGTAGCATCAGGATATCATGAAACTATGCAAATTGTAATCGATTATATAGGCGGAAGCAGTCAGAATGATCAGGAGCTTATCCTTGGGAGAAATGCAAAAATCATCTATAATCTTTGATGCATCTTACAGAATACCCGTTCTTTTTTAATCCTTTCCCGCTTACCAGTTCACTCGCGTCATAAGTCATAACCCGGGCCCTTGCACCGATAGAGTCTGCTTCAGTGCTACTCCACCACCAGCCATAATAGGTTCTGGTATAGAATAGCCCTGATGAGAGTCCTGTACGATAGCCGCCCGGCAATGCTGAAAACCCATAATCATTTGAAGCCCCGGTATTTGGACTTTTCCAATGAACCGTACCCTGTTCCTTTAATTTCCCGCTCGCCACCCATTCACCACCGAGGTAATTGGTTAATGCAGCCCACTCAGACTCATCGGGGACATGCCATCCGTATGGACACAGCTTTCCGGTATTCACTGCATACCAGTTGTATAGTGCTCCATAAGTAATTTTATTGGATGACTCATCATTTTTATACCAGCAATAAGCGGATGTGTGAAGCGAACTCCACGGTGAATTATCCTCAATTCTGGGGATTGGTGAATTGTCATTCAGTCGTGTGGTTTTCAAATTAGATGTTGTCCAGACCTGGTTTCCAATGGTTACGGTATTGTAAATATTCCCTTCAACATCGGTTACAGGCGTAATAAAGATGAATTCGTTGCCGTATGAGGTGCCTGCACTGTTTGTTGCATATGCACGTACATAATAATTCGTTCCGCCCGTCAATCCTGTCATTTTACTCGAAAAGCTTCCGGCGCCTGCTCCGTCAGAGGTAAAACTGGCATTGGTTGTCGGATCAGGCTTGTCATCCCAGCATACACCTCTTGCCGATATATAATCCCCGCCGTCTGATGAAATAATTCCGCCACAGTCAGCGGAAACTGATGTCACATTTGTCAGGGGTGCGGTCGATAATCCGGGTAAAATAGAAGATGCTTCCTTTTTGCATGAAATAAGCAGTATCAGATATGCAGCGGTTATTATAAGGAAAGGGACAATATGAATACCTGATCTGAACTTCATAATCATGATCATTTGCTTTGAACCGTGCATCGAATTGTAACATCCAAAGTTAAATCAATCTCTGGAATACTGCTTCCTGAATAAATTTTATTTAAGATCAGATAAAATTTTGTACTTCTGTTTTATTACAGAGACAAGGTTTTTTTGCGTGGTTCTCTATAATTGGTTAAATTTCCCCTGCATTATACCGTAGACCATGTCAAAAAAGGCAAAAGACGAAAATGCTCCGGTTACTGTTTACACAGGTTATGGCTGGGAGGCTGCCATGGTAAAGCACCTTCTTGAGAATGAGGGGATCGAAGCTTTCCTGAACAACGAGAATCTGTCAACTGTTGCACCAATGTATGTATCAGCGGGTGCATGGGGTACGGTGACTGTTGTAGTTGCAAGGAAGGATCTGGAGAAGGCTAAGCCTATAGTAGCCCAATATGAGGAAAAATACTCTAGAAAGGGATAAACCTGTTCCTGGCAATTATAATTCTACTGGTACACCCTGATATAATCCACGATCATATTTTGTGGAAAAACTGTTGTCTGGTCGGGATTACCCGGCCAGTTACCTCCGACGGCAACATTGAAGATGAAGAATTGAGGAAGATCCAGCGGGAATCCGCTTATCTCACTCTTCGAAAAATAAAGGAATTGCTGATTGTCAACAAGCCATATAAGGCTGTTAGGTGTCCAGACAAGGCTGAAAATGTGAAATCCCTGGCTGAACTTTCCACCGTACATGGTATATTCCCCGGTTCTGCTAACGTGGCTGTTTGCGTACCAGTGTATTGACCCGTGGGCGACAGATGGTGAATCACCAAGCAGTTCCAGAACGTCGATTTCACCACAGCCCGGCCAGCCTACTGATGAGAAATTGGCTCCAAGCATCCATAAAGCAGGCCATATTCCTTTTCCTTCAGGCATCTTTGCGCGGATATCAACCCTGCAATGGGTGAATTCCTTTTTGCCTTTGGTGGTTATCCTTCCCGAGGTATATGATGATCCTGAGGGATTCAGAGCGGTTATATGCAGATACCCGGAATCGATATGGACATTTTCAATTGCATTTGTGTAATTCTCAAGCTCATTGTTACCCCAGCCGTTTGCTCCCAGCTCATAGTTCCATGTTGAGGTATTCAGGGGACCCTCGCTGAATTCGTCGCTCCAGGTTAGTTTTGTATAATCGACATTTTCGATCTTAACGGCAATGCCTTTTGCTTTAAGGATCCCGTTGACCGGATTGCTGAAGACAACCTTGAAAAATGAGTCTTCCGTCTGTCCGGCATTTTGAATAATATTGATACTTATTTGCTTTGAAGTTTCCCCGGCCTTAAATTCCAGTTTCCCTGAATTTATTGCCACGTAATCCTTTCCGGCGGCAGCTGTGCTGTCGGCTGTCCTGTAGTCAATACTCACGGTTTTATTGCAGGAAGATGAAAGGACGACATTAAAGCTGACGGATTCTGAGGGGTCGTCTTCGACGATTGTAACCAGCGAACCGTTTACTGATATATCCGGCGGGGCTGAGGAGCCTGATTCTTTTTTACATGAAGAAGTCAAACAAATAATTAAGGTAAGGAAGCCTGCAAGAAGCTGATTCACTTTGAGATAATTACCACATTTGTAATGCATTAATATATATTAATAAAGCCGTTTATTCTGACAAACATCATTGCCAAGATAATAATTTTAGAATTCTTTTTTTGTTCTTTCTTTGTTCGTCCATAGAAGGACCAAAGAAAGGGCGCCGGAACCGAGCGAAAGGCACTGATTGTAAATCCGCGCCAGCATGAGATGAGCATTTTTTCGCGAGCTCGGCGAAGCCAAATGACATCCCGCTTTGCGGGATCGCGCTATTTTCGGGTTGCCGCCGCACCGCTGACCAGAGCATTCTGCCCTTAGATTTATTTGCCGCAGGACATGTCTTTCCTGAAGATCTTTATTTTGAATTCCCCGCCGGTTACAGGCATATAGCTGCCTGTGGGAGAGCCCAGAGTGCCGCTGAATGTACCTGTGAGGATATCATCGGTTTTATCGGTAATAAATATGCTGCTGCCATAGGTGCCGATCAGTAAATAGTGCTGGGGTGAAGTGCTGTTCCAGGCATTGAACGGATAGAACTGGATCTCAGTATGCTTACCGAATTCAAAAGGTATTGGCAATGTAGCTGGCAGTGAATCGAGAGGGTAACCATTAATATACATGGCAAGGACATATTCCGAATCACAACGGATCAGATTGATCTGGTTTGATATGGTGCCATTGCAGGTTCCGTAAAAGTAACAATTTGAAAAGCTGTCGACCGGTGCAACCCTTTCGATATGCTGTGTAAATGTCCGGTATTTACTTCCGAAATTGCCCCTTATAGTACCCAGAGCTATCGGTGTACGCGGTTCCCCTTCCCTGTCATGGCCGGGCTGGGAAGCCCTGGGCCCGACAATGACTATCTTGTCGCAGGCAAAAAACAATGCTAAAACCAGTATCAGGAGGAGCTTTGTTAGAAATATCGTTGATTTCATGAACAGGTTCTTAGAAGGGTTCAGGAATAGTTTTTGTTTAAACGCAACAAAAATTGTGCCTGTCCTTGTGGTCGTGCAGTCATGCAGTCATGCGGTCTTGCTGTCCTTACGAAGATCCCGTTTTTTCAGGACGATCGTGCAGTCGGGTAGTACCAAATTAATTCAGACCGCAGGACTGCAGGACTGCAAGACAAGTAAAGTCATTCAGTTCTGATCATCAGTCAATAAGGGAAACAAATATAATCCCATGTAGTTTTTTATCCGAATTTATAGTGCTTTCTGACAGGACTATTTATCTTCCATGTGCATTTTAGTCCGGTAGAAAAGACCACCAGGTCACCTTTGCCGAATCTGACCGGCGTACCTTTATCAGGCGTTACAACTACATCTCCTTCAAGGATATAGCAGGTTTCAGTCTCATCATATTCCCAGGGAAATTCTGAGATTTCCTTTTCCCAGACAGGCCATGATTTTACATCGAGCTTTTCAAGCTTTTCATCGGAAGGTTTTTCGACATGTATCATAGGAGGAAGGTTTAATATTCAATTTGACGAAGCTAATATAGGATAATTCGACTGCAAGACCCCCGGACTGCAAGACAAAAATGTATGGCTTATGTTCTTGCTGAAGTCAGCCTTGTGAATTCAGCTCCGGAGGCTTTTGCTTAACAGTGTATTTAAAATAAATTTGACTTGACTATATTATAGTGATAACTTTATTTGATCGTTTGAATTTTAGTACTCACCATTAAACAATCTGAAGACATGAAAAAAGTCGGTTTAACGCCTG
>JAUZNW010000217.1 GCA_030706785.1 Bacteroidota bacterium
GGTGTGTAAAGTTTTGTTGCTTTAAAATATTATTCCATATCTGCTACGCTGAATGGTATCCCAAAACCATACAAATATGCTCATATTCGGGTTTCCTGCAGGGATTTTTGCAGTATTACAGGCATAAACGAAGAATGGGGCTCGAGATGTATCTCTTTGCCCGTAGGGCATAAGGTACTGTAGCAGAAATCGGATAATTTTAAATGATTTACCTCGTAGAGGTTACGGGTTAGGTTAATCACGTAATTTGTTACGTGATTATTTACGTAAAACTTAATTCGTGTGTTTATTTCTTTCGTAGATCACGTAGGAATACGGTATTCTCTTTACGTCCTCTGAAATGCATTCCTTCCTTTCTGCTATTTTCCAATTCAGGAGATCAATCGCCGGGAAGTACACATCAGCGGGTGATGTTTTATGGACATGCGTGATATACAACCTGTCCGCCACACTCATGAACTGATGATAAACGCTTCCTCCCCCTATAATAAATACTTCAGGGTCACCTTCACTTTTCGCCAGTGCATCCTTGAGCGAGTAAGCAGCTATTGCACCATCAAATATTTCACCCGGGATATCAGTCATCACTATATTTCTTCTTTCCCGTAAAGGTCTTTTCGGCAATGATTCCCAGGTCCTCTTTCCCATAATCACTGTATTGCCTATTGTCAGGTTCCTGAACCTCTTGAGGTCCTCCGGAATATGCCAGAGCAGGTCATTTTTATATCCAATTCCCCAGTCGTCGGAAACAGCTGCAATGATTGATATCATGTTAAAATGGTTAAACTGAAATATCTCCCTTTATATGCGGATGGGCTGTATAGCCTGAAAGAGTGAAATCTTCAAACCTGAATTTTGTGATATCGTTTACCCCCGGATTAAGTATCATAACAGGAAGAGTGAAAGGTTCTCTTGTAAGCTGAAGGGAAACCTGTTCCAGATGGTTGAGGTAGATATGTGCGTCTCCCAGTATATGAATAAATTCACCCGGCTTATTACCGGTGACCTGTGCCACCATCAGGGTAAGAAGGGCATAGGAAGCAATATTAAAAGGCACTCCTATGAAGACATCACAGCTCCTCTGGTACAGCATGCAGGAAAGCTTTCCTCCCGCGACATAGAACTGAAACAGGATATGACATGGCGGCAGTGCCATTTTGTCAATCTCACCTGCATTCCATGCGCTTACAATATGCCTCCTTGAATCAGGTGATTTCTTTATCGATTCTATAACATTCTTAAGCTGGTCTATTTTCCTGCCGTCTGCAGCCGGCCATGAGCGCCACTGGTAGCCATAGACTGGTCCGAGATTGCCGTCCTTGTCCGCCCACTCGTTCCAGATCCTGATTCCATTGTCATTCAGGTATTTAATGTTTGTATCACCGGAAATGAACCAGATAAGCTCATGAATGATTGACTTAAGGTGTAGTTTTTTAGTTGTAAGAAGCGGGAATCCATCTTCAAGGTTGAACCTCATCTGATACCCGAAAACGCTTATTGTACCTGTACCCGTCCTGTCCTGCTTCCTGGTTCCCTTCTTCATTATATGGTCAAGAAGCTCAAGATATTGCTTCATCAGGTCTTCCGTTTTTTTCTTTTTTCAATCTCATCCCTGATTGAGGCGGCGCGTTCGTAATCTTCTGTCTTTATTGCTTCATCAATCATTTTATAGAGCTCCTCATCCGAAAAATTCTCAAACATTGAGCCCCCACCTTCTATCAGTTTATCCGAGTCGGGCTCAGGAGTTGCCTCAACATCTGAGGAGGTAATGATGATGCCGGCTTTTTCGAGTATTTCCTCTGTAGTATATATGGGACAGCCAAATCTTAATGCAAGCGCAACTGCATCTGATGTCCTGCTGTCAATAGAGATTTCCTTCTCCCCGTTGTTGCAAAGCAGCCTGGAATAGAACACACCTTCTTCCAGCTTATAGATTATCACCTCGATGATTGTAATGTTGAACTCTTTGGCAAAGCTCTTGAACAGATCATGTGTAAGAGGACGGGGCGGATCGAGGTTTTCGAGCTTTATCACAATTGCCTGAGCTTCAAAACCTCCGATTATTATAGGGATTCTTCTCTCGCCGTTCTCTTCGACAAGAATAAGAGCGTATGCTCCTGATTGCGTCTGGCTATAGGAGATTCCAAGTACCTTAAGCTTTACCCTTTTCATATCAATTTTCTAAGAACCAGAACAATATCTCCTCCCATAATGACTGACAAATATAAAGATAATCAAAGGAAGACAAAGATTTACCTGATTCTTTTTTTCAACATAGACATGAGGCTGTTATATATTAAAAATATCCGCAATCCGGCAATGTTTATCATATGCTTATTCAACACTTATAAACTTATATTGAGTGTAACAGAGTCCCGGTTACTATCGGGACACAGGGGTTCTCAGAGGTCTACACCACTATATCCCCAAAGGGGGATTTCTTGTTGCGGATTATAGCCACCCTCGGGGACTGAGGTGAAAAAAATCATTTCCCGGCTTTGGATATAACCGAATTTATATATCTTTGCAGTCCGAAAATAAACAAATCCACCGGGGCTTTTTAAAGTAATTTGACATGAATTGAAAATTCGCCTCATGGAGTAACCTAATAATGAATAAGGATGTACGCAATCGTTGAAATAGCTGGTCAGCAGTTTAAAGTAGAAGAAGGCAGGAAAATATTTGTTCACCGCCTTGAAACCGAAAAAGACGCCGTTATGGAGTTCGACAGGGTCCTTCTGGTTGAGGACGGTGAAACAATACTCGTCGGCGAACCAACGATAAAGGATTATATTGTTGAAGGGAAGGTAATCGATCAGGTTAAGGGAGACAAAGTCATTGTCTTCAAGAAAAAGAGGAAAAAAGGGTACAGGGTTAGAAACGGTCATCGCCAGAACTTCACCGAAATTGAAATTACGGGATTAGGCCTGAAAGGATCAATTGTACGTAAAGAGGTTAAAAAGAAAGAGCCCAGGAAGGAAGCCGAACCGGTTGCAGCTAAAGAAACTGCACCGGCAGTAAAAGCTCCTGAAAAGAAAGCTACTGTAAAAAAACCGGCCGTCAAGGCTGTAAAGAAGGAGACAGCAAAAGCTAAATCCGCAAAGGCTGCGGAGAAAAAAACGATCGTCAAGAAACCGGCAGCAAAAAAGACCTCCAGGAAAAAAGAATAGAAAACAATCGAATAGTAAAAAAAGATTACCATGGCACACAAGAAAGGAGCAGGGAGTTCACGTAACGGCCGCGATTCTCAAAGTAAAAGGCTGGGAGTGAAACTGTTCGGCGGACAGCAAGCAAAGGCAGGCAATATTATAGTCCGTCAGAGAGGAACAAAGCACAGTGCAGGCGCCAATGTCGGCGTGGGTAAAGATCACACCTTATTTGCCCTGATTGACGGTGAAGTTGAATTCAGAAAGAAAAAGGACAATAAAGTTTTCGTATCCGTCAAACCTGTAACGGAATAGACGGTATACCAAGAATCCTGACTCCCGAAATTCTTCCCGATACAAAGAAGGCATTCCCGGGAGTTTTTATATTTTTGCAGCGGGCTTCAGATGCCTGCTTTTTTATTTTTATTAATACCTGTCGAAAATGCTTACCATAAATCTGATACGTGACAAAAAGGATTTCGTGATCAGCAGATTAAAGATCAAGAATTTTAATGCCGAAGAGATTGTGGAACGCATCCTCGCAATTGATTCTTCGCGGCGCGAGGTCCAGGCTAAGGCCGATTCTTTGCAGGGTGAGATGCACAGGATCTCAAAGGAGATAGGGACCCTGATAAAAGAAGGCAGGAATGAGGAGGCCGACAAAGCACGCGAAAGGACATATTCAATAAAGGAGGAAATAAAATCACTTTCCGAGAAGCTTTCGGCCCTTGAGGCTGATCAGAAGAATGAGATAGTCAGGCTTCCGAACCTTCCTCATGAGCTTGTTGCAGCGGGATTCGGCGCTGAAAACAATGTAAAGGTCAGGGAAGGAGGCAGGATACCTGATCTTCCCGATAATGCTCTAGCTCACTGGGATCTTATCAGGAAGTATGACATTATTGATTTCGAACTTGGGATCAAGCTTACAGGCGCAGGATTCCCGGTTTACAAGGGGAAAGGGGCAAAGCTCGAAAGATCACTGATCTCTTTCTTCCTCGATGAAGGCATAAAGGCAGGCTATACTGAAATGATGCCGCCAATAATGGTTAATGAGGATTCAGGTTTCGGCACAGGGCAGCTTCCTGACAAGGAAGGACAGATGTACATGGTCGGTCTTGATAATTTCTACCTCATCCCGACTGCTGAAGTCCCGGTAACAAATATCTACAGGGATGTGATATTGAACAGCGATCAGCTGCCTGTAAGGAATATTGCCTTTACACCATGTTTCAGGAGGGAAGCCGGATCATGGGGTGCTCATGTAAGGGGTCTTAACCGGCTTCACCAGTTCGACAAAGTTGAAATAGTCCAGATTGCCCATCCCGACCATTCCTATGATTCGCTCGAGGAGATGGTTAAACATGTGGAAGGTCTTGTTTCGGCTCTCAGGCTTCCTTACCGCATAATGAGGCTCTGCGGAGGCGATATGTCATTCACATCTTCAATGACCTATGACTTTGAAGTCTGGTCGGCAGCGCAAAAAAGGTGGCTTGAAGTCAGCTCCGTATCCAATTTCGAATCTTTCCAGGCAAACAGGCTGAAATGCAGGTTCAGGGAAAAGGGAGACAAGCAGACGAAGCTGGTTCA
>JAUZNW010000218.1 GCA_030706785.1 Bacteroidota bacterium
GATCAACAGCCATGCAATAAAAAAGGGGGATAAGATAATTGCAAATCCTAACTGCTCAACAATTCAGATGGTTATGGCGCTGGCTCCGCTTCACAGGAAATATAAGATCAAACGTCTTGTCATAGCTACCTATCAATCTGTCACCGGGACCGGTGTAAGGGCGGTGAAACAGATGGAAAATGAGCGTATGGGAATCAAAGGGGAAATGGCATACGCCTACCAGATCGATATGAACTGTTTTCCTCACGGCGGCACTTTCCAGAGCGATGGTTATACAACTGAAGAGCAGAAGCTGGTTGATGAAACCAGGAAAATACTGGAAGATCAGAGCATAATGGCGACTGCAACCGTTGTAAGGATACCTGTTGTAGGCGGTCATTCTGAAGCGGTCAATGTAGAGTTTGAAAAGGATTTTAATATTGATGATGTAAGGCGCCTGATCAGCGAATTCCCGGGGGTAGTCGTTTATGATAATCCCGCCGAACTTAAATATCCTATGCCTATCCTGTCACATAACAGGGATGAAGTATTTGTGGGAAGGATCCGGAGAGACCTTTCAAGGGAGAAGTGCCTCAATCTGTGGATCGTATCTGATAATATCCGCAAAGGAGCTGCAACGAATGCAATTCAGATTGCGGAGTATATGGCAGCAAATAAGCTTTATTGATTAGTAATATACTAACTTTCTCCTCCTCTCCCGAGATGAGAGGGAAACTTAAACCTGATAAAAACTACTGGATTTAAAGCCCCTTTTCAGGGGGGATGGGGGGTTGACTTTCGTACAGAAAATCGTTATAGGGGTATCTTGTTACATGGATTTTTCTTATCTCCTCGTAAAGAAGCTTCCGGAATTCTTCCAGGTTTTCTCTTGTTATAGCAGAAATGAACACCGTTTTATGGTGCTTGTCTGAAGCCATCCATGTTTTCTTAAGGTCTTCAAGCGAATAATTTTCCCTTGTTATTGGTGTCAGATCGTCCTGATCCTTTACGGTGTAGGTGAATGCATCGATCTTATTAAAGACTAAAATGACAGGTTTGTGACCTGAGCCCAGTTCTTTAAGAGTTTCATTTACAACCGATATCTGGCTTTCAAAGCCCGGATGTGAAATGTCGATGACGTGCAACAGGAGGTCCGATTCCCGTACTTCGTCGAGGGTTGACTTGAATGATTCTACCAGATCATGCGGAAGTTTGCGTATAAATCCGACAGTATCTGACAGAAGAAAGGGAAGGTTGCCGATGACCACCTTCCTGACAGTGGTGTCGACAGTGGCAAAGAGCTTGTTCTCAGCGAACACATCTGACTTGCTGAGGAGGTTCATTATTGTCGATTTGCCGACATTAGTATATCCGACAAGGGCGACCCTGACCATTTTCCCCCTGTTCTTCCGCTGCGTGGCCATCTGAGTATCGATCTTCTTAAGCTGGGTTTTCAGAAGTGCGATCTTATCCCTTATAATACGCCGGTCGGTTTCGATCTCCGTCTCACCTGGCCCCCTTAATCCGATACCTCCTCTCTGTCGTTCAAGGTGTGTCCACATCCTTGTAAGTCTGGGAAGCAGGTACTGATACTGAGCAAGTTCAACCTGTGTCCTTGCATGGGATGTGTGTGCACGCCCGGCAAAAATATCAAGAATAAGGTTTGTCCTGTCAAGAATACGACAGCCGAGAGTCCTTTCGATATTCCTGAGCTGGCTTGGCATCAGCTCGTCGTCGAAAATTGCCAGATTTATATCGTTTTCTGTTACATAGGAAGCTATCTCTTCAATTTTACCTGAACCAACAAATGTTCTCGGATCAGGGATTCTGAGCTTCTGGATGAAAGAGCAGACCGGTATTGCGCCCGCTGTTTCGGTTAGAAAGGAGAGCTCCGCGAGGTATTCCTCTACCTGTTTTTCGTCCTGTCCGGCATAGATTAATCCGATCAGTATTGCTTTTTCACGCTTCTCTCCGGTATTTATCATTTAATTAATAAACTTCCTGTTATTCTGCACGGCGCCGTTAATTGCCATCTTAAGCGATTCGGAACAGCGTAGGATCATGTCCATGTCATCCGGGAAAGGTAATGGTTTTGATTTGGTTTTTTCCAGCTGTGCCTGGTTCAGAGCCTGGATATCTCCGAGTGCCCTTGCCGAGACATGCTCAAACTCAGACTGTGCCCCTAGAGGTTCTTTTCTCAGGACCTTATTGGGACTGGCCTGGACCACTTCAACATCGCCGTCAATCCTGCAGGCTTTTGTCTGAACTGTTTCGATCAGTGCGCATTGCAGTGTTTTATATTTCTTCGTCTTTATGTCATTTCCGAGTGAATCCTTCATTACATTTCCCTTCTTATCAAGCTGATAAGCATATCCATCCTCAGCCTCTTTCTTAATAACTGAATCCCGCTGCATGGTCTGGTCAGGGCTTACAGCAATATTCCTGATATTTATATTAACAAAGTAATCGTATTTTGTATTAGGATCAAGATCACGTGTGTTATATTCAACCCATTCGCTGTTAAGCCTTGGCAGATCAATGGCCATCAGGTCTTCCTCAAAATCCTGCGGGAACTGAAGGGCCGACCTGTTGGCCAGAGAAATAAGCACCCTGCTCATTCCCTGGTATTTTGATTCGGCTATCTTATTTTCAATCCCCTCGTAATCACCGACATATTCCTTGGCTCTCACAAATTCATAGTATGCCTGCCGGTATGAATCCTTCAGGTTGTTTTTCATCAGTTCGTTGCCGTGAGCATAATAAAAATCGGCTGACTTCTTTTTGGCAGCAATCATTTCAGGCATATAGTCGACATATGGGAATTCGACTGTTTTCCCGTTCAGATTCAGCGGCATGACGGTTCTCACGAGAGACTGCCGGTCGCTTAAGCGTTTGTTTACAAGGTAGATCTCATCCCAGTTTGCCGGCTTATTCTCCAGTTTCAGGTAACGGATCCTTTCGTTATCCTGGTCATTTACAATCTTATATGATCTTTCCAGGATGGCTATTTGTTTTTCATCGGACGGATCCTTCCGAAGCTGTTTGACGGCTCTGTCTATTGCAGCGTCGTAGTTTCCGCTTTCCATCTCTTTTTTTGATGAACCGCATCCTGCAATGAGGAGGGTCAGAACGAATACGACCGGGACTATGGATTTCATTGGTCAGTTTTTAAGTGGTTAGTATCTGTAAAAAATGTTTTGTCACAGGTATTTATAACTCACTTATCTTTCCAATTATTATATTTCAATACAGAAAACTTAATGGTATCTGGAATCTGACCCTGACGGGCTGTCCACGTTGTAGTCCCGGTGACCATTTAGGAGATTCGGAAATAACTTTAACAGCTTCGTTATCGAGCAATGGGTGAACACCCTTGATAACAGTGACATTGCTGACTGAACCATCCTTTTCGACAATAAAGGTAATATAGACAATACCCCTGATCTTCTGGTCGATTGCTGCCTGGGGATAGTTTGTTCTTTTCTGAACCCATTCCGCGAACTTGTTAAAATCGCCACCCCTGAACGAAGGCATAATCTCTACAATGAAAAGGGGTTCTTCATCGCCTGTTCCGTTACCTTCAGGTATAAGCCCATCACCGTATCCGGATCCGCTCCCTTCGAGTACATCCTTGTCGACAGAAGCTAGGGCGGCATCGGTTGTGACAAGGGCTGCCTCAACAGGCATTACCGTATCGACGACAACAGGCGGGATATATTGTACAGGTTCCGGCATCTTTGCAGCTGATGATGTTGGTGGAGGTGGCGGAACATAAACTTTTTCCTGCGGAGGTTCAAGGTTCTGCATTGTTACCTGGTAATATCCGTAGCCGCCTGCAATAACATGCTCGTCACCTGGCCTTGCCAGAAATGGTATGAGAACCGCAGCGATCCCCAGCAATGACGATATAACAGTTCCCGTAAACAGCACAGAATTGTATCTTTTCCGCAGCTGGTAAGCGCCATATTCCTTGTTGCGATGTTCAAATACCAGATCGTCAAAACTGCCCGGCACCGGGCTATTATTATCAGTTTTATTTTTCACTCTTCTTTCCTGCCTTCCCATTTCAGACCAGAAACAAAAATCAGGGCTGCTTGTTAACCGTCTTTCCCTGTAAAGACGTTCCTGATCAGAAAATTTCACGCAAAAGTACTAATTACTGATTTTAACGCAAAGTATTAACTGTTAGCATTTCGTTAAAGTTTCATTATTATCTTTTTTTTCCTACATTTGGCGGGTTCTCAAGGGGCTCATTCCGATAGTATCGGAACACTCGAGTGTGCTGAACGATATATATTTAATGGGGGTTTAGCTCAGATGGCTAGAGCGTGTGACTGGCAGTCACAAGGTCAGGGGTTCGATTCCCCTAATCTCCACAATGCTCCATATATTGGACGCTAACACCACCCGACTCACAAGGTGGTTTTCTTATCTAAACGCTCCGTAATTGTTAATTTCACAATAACTTATCGAGTCGCCACCGCCAGTAGTGATTTTTGTGAACCATACATGGCTGGCGGTGAAAAAGTGCTAAAAAAGTATCCTTTTCTTGTACCTATGGTTAAAAAACCATCAATTGGTACAAGAATTGGCTACTTGAGTTTTGTAAATGCCCATAGAATGTGACTTGGAGAAATGTTTAACTTTTTAAATTTTTCACTATGGACAACAAAATTAAGGTCACTTTTTGGCTCTACAAGGCTAAAACTAATTCGAAAAAACTTTTTCCCATTTA
>JAUZNW010000219.1 GCA_030706785.1 Bacteroidota bacterium
AACATGTAACCTATCTGACTGATAGTTGAATAGGCGAGGACACGTTTAAGATCGTGCTGGGCCAGTGCACTGAATCCTGACACCAACAGAGTAACCGCTCCTATTACTGCGATCAGCAACATTACAGACGGAGCAAGAGTGAAGAGGACATGGGTCCTTGTGACCAGGTATACACCGGCAGTTACCATCGTAGCCGCGTGTATAAGCGCGCTGACCGGCGAAGGACCTGCCATAGCGTCGGGAAGCCATGTCTGCAGGGGAAGCTGTGCCGATTTCCCTAGTGCTCCTCCAAGCAGCAATAGCGCGGAAATTACAGCAAGCGGTGAGTTGGTTACCCATTTAAGTGTAGCCTGCTGCATCAGCTCCTGAATATCAAGGGTTCCCAGGCTTATAAATAACAGGAACAAGCCAAGGATCATTGCCGTATCACCAATTCTTGTCACGATGAATGCTTTTCTTGCAGCATATCCGTTTTCCGGGTCCTTATACCAGAATCCGATAAGCAAATAGCTGCACAAACCAACTCCTTCCCATCCGAGATAAAGCAGAAGCAGATTGTCTGCCAGCACAAGGATGAGCATAGAACCGACAAACAGGTTCATATAGGCAAAAAAGCGTGAAAATCCATCGTCCCCACCCATAAATTCAACCGAATAAAGGTGTATAAGGGCTCCGACAAATGTGATAACAAAACAGAATACAATTGAAAGCGGATCAAGAAGAAATGAGATACCGGCTGAGAAATTTCCGGCACTTATCCATGTAAATACTTGGGTTGTAATGGATCCCCCAGGTGGCGGGGATGACAGGAAACTGATCCCGGCAATTATTGTGAGGATTGCTGAAATGGTCACTGATCCGACACCCAGGAATGCAACGAATTTCTTTCCAAGCAATCTGCCAAAAACAGCTATGATCAGAAAGCCAAGCAGCGGAAGCGCGGGTATGAGGCTGATCAGATGGTCCATCTTTTATTTGTTTTCAGTTTCCTGTTTATCCCTGAGCCGTCGCAGTGCATCAGCATCAAGGGTTTTAAAATGATGATACATCTGAAGTATCAATGCAAGTCCAACTGAGACCTCTGCAGCCGATACAGTAAGGATGAAAATGAACATCACCTGGCCGTCCGCCTGCATCCAGTGCGATCCTGCAATGACAAATACAAGGGCAGCACTGTTCAGCATTATCTCGATGGACATCAGCATGAAAATAACATTCCTCCTTACCAGGAATCCTACAAGCCCTATAAGGAAGAGAACCGCGGCAAACAATATCTGTATTCCCATTGATACAGTTACCATACTTCAATATAATTCATTGTATATCAATTCTTCATTCACCACGGAGAGCACGACGATCACGGTGTTCAACCACTCTCCCATTCTCCGATTCTTACTTTCATCCGTTCTTTTCCATAAACCTGTGCAACACCTTCTTCCGCTGCTTCCCTAAATGGTACCCTCCTACAATCCCGGCAAGAAGCAGGACTGCAGCTATCTCAACTGCCAGGAGATATGTTGTAAAAAGCGAAATTCCCACCTGCTTCGGATTGATAGGTTCAGTACCAGTCTGTTTATTCCCGAATGCACTCATCAGATAAATAAAAATCGCGAGAAGAATAACGGCCAGCACTGAGGGGAAAATCCACATCCCCGGGTTAAGCCATTTCTTTTCGGTCTCCTCCTCCATCCCTATATTCAGCATCATCACCACAAATATGAACAGAACCATGATTGCGCCTGCATAGACAATAACTTCAAGGGCGGCAATCAAGGGAGAGCCGAGAATATAGAATACAACTGATATCGACAACAGAGATATGATCAGGTATAACAATGCATGGATGGCATTACGATTAATAATTGCCATCACTGATGCGGTTACTGCAATTGCTGCTGCTATGAAAAAGATAATATTCATCTTAAAGATCAGGTTCCAGCTAGTGTATCAGTCTCTTAAGGTCCACAGGCGGTAACTCGTTCTCCCCTTCTCCGATTCCTTTAACGCCCATATTCACACCTGCAACCTTATAAAAATTATATCCGTGATATTTACCCTCGCCGCTTATCAGCAAATGTTCCTTTTCATATACCATATTCCGCCTGTCATATTCACCCATCTCAAAATCAGGAATAAGTTGAATGGCATATGTAGGACAAGCTTCCTCACAAAATCCACAGAATATGCATCTGGAAAAATTGATCCTGAAAAACCCGGGGTATCGTCTTCCGTCCTCATCATTTGCAGCCTGTAATGCAATACAGTCGACAGGACAAGCAGCTGCACAAAGGTTACATGCGACGCATCTCTCCTTCCCGTCAGGATCGCGCGACAGGATAATCCTTCCGCGATAGCGTGGCGGCAGATAAGGTTTCTTCTCGGGATAACCTACTGTTTCACGCTTATGAAAGGCATGCAGGAATGTATACCATATGCTTCTCAGGATGCTGATCATTTTTCGCTGATATAATTTAAATCTTTGTTATTTTTATATCTGTTCATGAATGCATATAAATAATTACCGCACCAGTAATCAATATATTCAGGAGGACAAGCGGAAGAAGCACTTTCCACCCTATTTCCATCAGCTGGTCATACCGGGGCCGCGGCAGCGATGCACGTATCAGTATGAACAGACAGATGAAACAGATGGTCTTGAAAAAAAACCAGAAAGCCGGTGGCAGAAATGCAGGTCCCAGCCATCCCCCGAAGAATAAAGTGACAATCAGTGCAGATATCAGCGTAATTCCAAGATACTCACCTACAAAAAACATCCCGAACTTCATCCCTGAATATTCCGAATGGAAGCCAGCGATGAGCTCTCCTTCAGCCTCTGGAATATCAAATGGGATCCTGTGTGTTTCCGCCAGGCCGGCAACCAAGAATATCGCAAATGCAAAGAACTGCGGGATGATGAACCACATTCCCCTCTGTGCCTCGACGATCTCGCGAAGGCTGAAGCTGTCGGCCATCATGATCACACCCACCAGTGACAAGCCCATAAATACTTCATATGTAAGCATTTGCGCGGAGGCCCTTATTGAACCGAGGAGAGAATACTTGTTGTTCGAAGCCCATCCGCCAAGTACCACGCTGTAGACACCAAGCGAAGAGTTGCCTAAGAAGAAAAGAATTCCGATGTTGGAATCAAGGACCAGGAAATTCCCGGTAAACGGTATAACAGCGAATGTAAGAAGAATTGTCGCCATCAGGATACCAGGGGCCATTACGAATACAGCCCTGTCAGCAAACGGAGGGATCCAGTCCTCCTTGAAGAATATTTTAATAACATCTGCGACTACCTGAACGAGTCCGAACGGACCGACACGATTAGGGCCGTACCTGTCCTGAAAGAGTCCCAGAAGCCTGCGCTCTGCCCATATAAGTCCTGCAGCTATCGACAGAACAATAAGTAAAACACCGGCTATGATAAAAACATACTTCATCTTACTCTTTAACTATTTCAACCGTACTCCATGCGGGAAGGCTGACATAAGGGTCACGTGTTGACAGCGCAAGCCCCGCAATGCCGCCAGGGACAGTATTATCCATTCTTAATGCAACTATTATATTATGCTTATTTACTGTTATTTTAATTTTATTACCTGAAGTTATACTTAATCGTTTTGCTTCATGCGCATTCAGGAGTATAAAAGCCTCAGTGATCATTCCTGATATTGCCTCGCCTGCCGAGCTGAGTTCCTCGGAACCGAAGATAAGATCGATCCTTACAAAGTACATTTTATCGGCTGCCGGCTTAAATGACACCGGGGCATCCCTGTAATAATCATTCGAGAACTCAGCTTTGTAGCTTAAAAGGAGCACGCCCGGGTTCCCTCCAGCGACATTTCCGTCAGGTTCATCAATGTATTTGATCGTTGCCTGGACGGAATTCCAGCCCGGTGACCAGTAGTATGGATTCAGGTATGGTGATCCCGGACCTTTAAAGGGTTCCATGCTGAACGCCAGCGGCGAGTCGTCATCCTCCGGTGGCTTTGGCTCATGTACATCGACATTTGCAGTCATGGCGGTCCGGCCGCTGAACCTCATGGTTTGCCTTGCAATTTTTTCGCCGAAAATCCTGAATTCAGAATCAGGAATAATGTCCCTGATTTTTGCAAATTCCGGGTAAGTTTCTGTAAGGGAACCAACTATGTCATCAAAATGCTTCCAAACTTTCTCTTTGTTATGGTTTCTGATGGCGATCATTTCTGAGATTGTTCTCCAACTGTCCCTGTAATGACTGTCAACAGGCAGCACACGATAATACCTCTGAGCTCGCCCTTCATTGCTTACAATCGTCCCTGTTGATTCAGCAAATGCTCCTGAAGGAAGAAGAATATCCGCCTTTGCTGAGGTATTATTCATAAGATGATCGAGCACTATTATGTTCCTGTTGCTGCCTAAGACAACATCAGCTTTTTCCTGTTCAATCCTGCCATACAGGTCATTTTCGAGGATAATGACTGTATCAACCTTGCCATTCCTTAATTCAGCCGTCAGATCTTCAACCGGTTGGCCGTTCATCAGCCCCAGTCCAAAACTGTTGCACTCAGGGAAAACAACTGACAATGAGGATTTCTT
>JAUZNW010000022.1 GCA_030706785.1 Bacteroidota bacterium
CGGAAAGATATAACTATTGAATAGACATTCTTAAATCCTCACCTGCACTTCGAGCCATTGTTTTACTCTTTCATGCTCAGCCTGGTATTTGGATTCCATGATTTGCAGGATCTTTTGAAAGCGTCCTTCTTTGCGGATACTTGTAAAAAGGAGATCATTTTTTGCGAGAGTCACCATCCATAACTGAAAAGTTTTCTTTTTGGCTAATTCATCAAGATATTTGTAGGAGTTCACTTTATCACCTAAAAAAGCATAAGTGCTGGCAAGATCATAATAGACATATTTTGACTGTGCATATAACCGACCTAACTTAATACTCTCTTCTCCGTATTTGATTTGCTGGCTAAAATAGTATTCTGCCTCCTTTTTTCTGCCGGCCTGCAAAAAAGCATATCCTATGCGATGGGAATTCTGAAGATTTAATTGACCTGATTCCCTACTGTTCTCGACAAATTCTTTGGTGTCTGAATACCTTTCATCATTATAACCTGGAATTACACTGTAGTACAGAACACTTGATGTAGTTTTATTTATTTCTTTTTGCTGCTTTTTATATTCTAAAGCAGTTTCAAAATTTCCCTGGCAGAATTCTATCCATGCCAGATAACCCAGATAAGCTGATTTATTACTATCAAGGGCAAATGCCTCATGATAATAATATTTTGAACTATCTATGAATCCGGTGCACAGATAATCATAACCAAGGTCCGTCAACAAAGTCTTGCGGCCCTCCCCGTGGACCATCTTAAGTCCCTTATGATAGCTGTCAAGGGCATTAACGTAATCACCATATGATAAGGCAAAAAGCTGTCCTCTTTTGGAGTATAATAAATAATTGAATGGATTTGTTTCCAATCCTTTATCATAGTTTTCAAGAGCTTCTTCAGGGCGTCCATGCACCCTGTAATATTCTCCTTTTATATAGTATGCTTCATCAAGTTTATTATCAATGGACAGTGCATAATTTGCCAGCAAAAGACAGGAATCCAGAAAATTCTCATCAAAAAATGTTTGATAGTAATACCTGGTAAAATAGGCTTTTGCCAGACCAGTATAAGATCTGGTAAATGTTTTATCAATTTCAAGGGCTTCGTTATACAAATTGACAGCTGTCTGATAAGAGCTCTCATTCCGGGATTTACTATAATCCGCTATAAGACCATTTGCTTTGAGATATAATTGTAAAACTACTGTATTTGCAGTAGGTACCTTATCTATGAGGTACTTTTCATCAGGTGTTATTGTTGTCTTTAATTCCGAAGCAATGTCTTGTGCAATCCGGCTTTGCAATTTGAAGAATTTTTTAGCACTTTTTATCCGCTGCTCATAGCTTTTTGCCCAGATATGCCTGTCAGTGGAAGCCTCTATCAATTTAACCCTCAGACGAAAAATTCTACCGGATTTCTGCCCGCTGCCTTCGACGATATAATTCACATTCAGCTCTTTGCCGATTTCGGAAATGAATTTGGTCTTATTCCTGTACTGTTCAACTGAAGTCCGTGAAATAGTACTGAGTTCATGTATTTTGGTGAGACTGTTATTGACTTCTTCCAGAATCCCGTCATAAATATATTGGTCGGTGCTATCGTTGCTGAGGTTAATAAAAGGAAGGACAGCTATTGATTTTCCCTTGTTTATTTCAGGGAATTCTGCATCTTTAACAGATCGATTCTTTAGGAAGACAATATAAAACAGCGAAAATAATACTAACAGGGACAATATGGCGGATGAAAGTAGTACAACAGTCCGCTGCGAAATTTTTCTACCGTCCTGTTTTGAAGAATCCAAGATAGTTTTGTTTTCTTCATGATTCTCTGTTCCTGACCTGCTGACTTTACCGGGCGCGTAACCAAAAAACTCATGAAAGCATGATGTAAAGTAAGATGGACTGCTGAATCCCGTTTTATATGCAACTTCAGAGACTGTCAGTGAACCTCCTCGAAGCATCTCCAAAGCCTTGTACAAACGTATCTCCCGGATAAACTGACTTGTTGTTTTTTTATTAATTGAATGAAGTCTCCGGTTTAAGCGGTAGAGGCTCATGGCTGATTCATGAGCAAGTTCATTTGCGCCAAACTTTTCGTTCCCCAGGTTTGCCAGGATTATATCAGTCAGTTTCCTGATAAAAACCTGATCGCCTGAAAAAGTCTCGTCCATAGTAACTCTTACTAAAGAATCACAAGCTCCAGTTATCTGATTACGAAGTTCCTAAACTTTCTTTACTTCTGAAAATTTATTTGATTACTGCCGCCTTCTGAAGGTTCCTCTCCTTCAATCCGGGTAATCTGTGTGAACAATGAGAAAGCTATAATACGGTTTATAGCCTTTTAATTGTTTCCCACAGAAAGGTTCAGTATGCGTCCGACCACAGCCAGCCTGATAAGCTCATTCCGGTTTTGAGCGGTAAGATCCCTGTTGATAAGCATATATGGTTGTATCCTGTATTTTTTAGCTATACCAAGGGAATTAATATCCATCTGCAGCATGCCGCCTAGCATGTCTCCGGAATAAATCCATAGTTTCCGCCTGGTACCGTCGCCTATTTGCACAAAGTTTTTTCCATGAATTGTGCCAATAATTCCAAAATCAATTCCGGGTGATGGTTTCCAGGATACGGAAATCCTGAATTTTTTCTTGCCGGTTGTATCGCGATGAGTGAACACTTCATCAGGAAAAGATTTGAAAAATTCATTTTCCCGAGGATTCAGAACAATTGAAAAGAACCCGATGGTATCATTGTTTTCGATTAAGACACCGTTTGCATCCTTGTCCCAGTAAAACTCATTGAACACATTATGTTCCACTGACCAGCTGCCATCATCATTTTTGACTCTTTCCCTCTCCTTCCGCACATTTCCCGGACAAAAAAGGTTCAGGGTCCAGTCCGGCAGTGAATCATTACATTCAATTGTTCCAGAAATTTTCCAGTTTACATCCGTCGAAGTAGTAAAACCGAATCCTGTAATTGCAGTTAATATTCCGTTGCCTGCATCCCGCCACCTGGGATTTGATTTATAATTTACTAACTCCGTCTTTGCATCCCGGTACTGTATTTTCATATTCCCGTTATCGAAGAACTGATATGACACTCTATTGATCCCGGGCAGACTGAATGCGACTGAATCAAATCCGGAGAGAACCACCTGTCCATCGGAATTACCGGCACAGAATACTATTGTGAGCAGAATCAGACAGTACTTAGCAGTTTTCATGGGTTATTATTTTTCAGGTTCATTTTGCTCTGCTGAAATCCAGGTCCTGGAAATCATAACTGAAGTCGGTCAATGGCGAAATGGCTTCCATTTTAATTCCGGAAGCTTTGCCGGTTTTGTCGAGGCAAAACATCACATAGGCATCAGCATCCATGCTCCTGTCATTCCATTTTACAATAAATGTGGTCCCCTTATATGCAAACATCTCTCCTGTCAGCTTCATAGATCTTTTCGAGTCGAACCAAAGGTTCCCGTTCTTCACGGATATAATGGCATCACCAAACCAGTTATCTGAATAGGTTCCTGTAAAAAGTGTATCATTAACACTTATAGATGCGTTTTTTTGCTGAGCCCCGATGTTTTTCCAGATCTCATCCGTGACTTTTTTTGCATTGTTCTGCGCTCCCGTTTCGCTTTCCCTGTACTGCTTTACCCTGTCGATCCCTTTAATACCAAAATATCTGTCCTTGATAGTATTTGAAATAGCATTGAAAGCAGCGCCGGATTGCTGATTTGTAAACACGATAATTCCAAGCTTCAGTTCAGGAATAAGTGTCACCTGTGTCACGATTCCTGCCAGCCCTCCAGTATGGCCAACCTGCTTATATCCCTTTACATCGCTCAGGAACCATCCCAGACCATAACTTGAAAAATGAGTATTATAAGCTGTCGGATTGGTGACTTTTATTATAGTCTGGGGCGACCACATTTCCCTGTGGACCTCCTCGCTGAAAAGTCTGTTCTTTAATCCTTCACCGTACCTGCCATCGTTCATCTGCATTATGATCCACTTACACATGTCGGTTATGTTGCTGTATATTCCGCCTGCGGCATTTCCCACTTCATTGAAATTAAAATCACGATCGATTACCTGCACAACTCCATTGACAGGTGCATGCGGATCGATAACATTGCTTTTGTCTTTCAGCCTGCTGTAGGCTGCAGCGCTGGCTGTCATGTTCAGGGGTTTCATGATCCGTGTTTCAACAAAATCCTCCCATCTCATTCCGGAAGCCCTTGCAACCACCTCCCCTGCAACGATGAACATGAGATTATCATAGTCATATTTTGTCCTGAAGCTTGAAACTGGTTTTAAATAGCGCAGGTTATGAATAATATCCTTTAGTGTAAAATCATTCAGTCCGGGCCAGATCATAAGATCGCCCGCACCCAGGCCAAGTCCGCTTCTGTGGGTAAGCAGATCCCTGATCCTGAACTCCTCTGTGACATATGGGCTGTACAGCCTGAATTCGGGGATATAATCGATCACCTTATCGTCCCATGATAATTTTTTCTCATCGACAAGAATTCCCAGTGCTGCCGAGGTAAAAGCCTTGCTGTTGGATGCGATTGCGAACAGGGTGTTTTCATCGACTTTCAACTTAGTGTTCAGTGATCTGACACCATAACCTCTGGAATGAATGACCTTGTCGTCTTTTACCACTGCGACTGCGATTCCCGGAACATCGAATGTCTTCATTGTCTTTTCGACGAGACTGTCTATCTCTCCGGAGGAAATAGTCTGGGCAACAATAGATATGAATCCAGCAAGTAAGAGTGTGGTAAAAAGTAAACGACTGATGACGCGATTGGTTTTTTTCATATTAATAGCTTTACGTTGTTCCGTGACTTATTACTGGTTCCCAGACCGATAATTTAAGTGCGGCTGGCATTAATTCAAAGTTACATCCTGTTCAATCCAAAACCAAATTTAGTTGAAAAGGACCCTTTTGTATACCCCATCTGGTGGGGTGTGGGTGTTTCCTCCTCCATCTGAGATTTATTTTCTTACCAGGATTAAAGGACTCTATTTTTGGAACTTTAGATCATTGTTTAGTTTTTTATTTATATTAGCCCCACATTTTTTTCCTAATCGTGAGAAAGCTACAATCAACTCTCTCTAAGTATGATGCCCCTCAGAAAGCCATGCAGGCAGGCATCTATCCCTATTTCAGGGAGATAGAATCTGATCAGGATACTGTGGTCACAATCAGTGGGAAAAAAGTCCTGATGTTTGGATCCAACAGCTATCTTGGGCTTACCAATCATCCAAAGATCAAGGAAGCAGCTAAGAAAGCCATCGATAAATACGGCACCGGTTGCGCCGGATCTAGATTCCTGAACGGCACGCTTGATATCCACATCAGGCTGGAGGAAAGACTTGCTGACCTTGTCGGAAAGGATGGCGCTCTTTGCTACAGCACCGGATTCCAGGTTAATCTCGGTGTAGTTTCAGTCCTCACCGGAAGGAGGGATTTTGTCCTTCTTGATGAACTTGATCATGCCTCAATAATAGAAGGGAGCCGGCTTTCCTTTTCCAAAGTGCTTAAGTATGCTCATAACAACATGGACGCTCTGGAAGCCAAGCTGAAGAAATGTCCTGCGGAACGTCTGAAACTTATCGTCGTTGACGGCATCTTTTCGATGGAAGGTGACATTGTAAAGCTACCTGAACTGGTTGCTCTTGCGGACAAGTACGATGCTACGATAATGGTTGACGACGCTCATGCAATAGGCGTACTCGGGAAGAACGGCTCAGGTACCTCCAATCATTTCGGCCTGACTCCGAAGGTCGATCTGATAATGGGAACTTTTTCAAAATCACTTGCTTCCCTTGGCGGGTTTATAGCCTCTGATAAGGAAACGATAAACTATATAAAACATAATTCACGCACGCTTATTTTCAGCGCAAGCATGACTCCGGCATCTGCAGCTTCAGTCCTTGCAGCAATTGATATCATGGTCAGCGAACCTGAAAGGATCAGCCATCTCTGGGATATCACCCACTATGCTCTAAAAGGATTCAAAGATGCCGGATTCGATACCGGAAAGTCTGAGACTCCGATTATACCTTTGTTTATCAGAGATGATGTCAAAGCCCTGCGGCTGACCCAGGATCTCCTCGGGGATGGCATTTTTGTAAATCCGGTCGTTTCACCCGCGGTTCCAAAAGAGGACTGCCTGATCAGGTACTCACTCATGGCAACGCACACGAAAGAACAGATTGAAATTTCGATTGATAGGATTACGAAAGCAGCTAAAAAGCTGGGAATTCTCAGGAAGTAGTTGCTGGCTTTGCCCGCCGAATCCGCCAGATGGCGGAGAAGGTGGGTTACTGGTTGCATGTTGCTGGTAGTATATTACTATGAATAAAGTTATTCTGATAACAGGAATCTCATCGGGCTTTGGTAAAGAAACTGCAAAGCTTCTTGCAGCTCGAGGACATACAGTCTATGGCACTTTAAGGAAAGAGGCTGAAAAAATCGATAAAGTCAATGTCCTCCAGCTCGATCTTACCAATTATGATTCGATCAAAAAGGCAGTAAAATCCGTTTTAGTGAAAGAAGGACGGATTGATGTTTTGATTAATAATGCCGGAGCCCATACCGGTGGTCCGGTTGAAACAGCACCTGACGAACATATCAGGCTACAAATGGAAACGAATTTCCTTGGAATGGTCCGCCTGACGAAGGAAGTGCTTCCGATTATGCGTGAACAGGGCCAGGGCAGAATTATTAACTTCAGTTCGATAGGCGGATTAATGGGCCTTCCGTTTCAGGGATTCTATTCCGCCAGTAAGTTTGCGATTGAAGGCTTCTCTGAGGCTCTCAGAATGGAGATAGCAAGATTCAAAATCAAAGTTGTTGTTATTAATCCGGGAGATTTTCACACAAGCAATTCTGCGAACAGAAGGAACTTCCTGGCTCCTTCAACCCCGGGAGATCCATGGCACGATCACTTCAGGAAGTCACTTTCAATTATTGAACATGATGAATCCCACGGATGGGATCCATCAGTTCTGGCAAAAAAGATAGCGAGGATAGTTGAGACAAGGTACCCAAAACAACGCTATATTATTGCTTCATTTGAGCAAAAACTTGCTGTACTCCTGAAGTACATTCTGCCTGCTAAATGGTTCATGAAGATCCTTGCCAGCCATTACGGATTAATCCTCAATCCCCCAATGAAGGCCTGAGGTGAGATCAATGCCTTCTGGCGATTCCACTGCTGCGATATCCTCCGTGATAACCGTCATACCCATGGCGGACAATTATTGTCGGACCGAATCCCCAGCCCCAGTAATATGGATATCCATAATTAAAGCCCCAATATGGATACCCGTACCCTCCGGGGTAGCCGTAATAAAAGTCACTCATCCGTTCATCACGCCTGATAGCATCCATGTGAGTTTTTTCCATATAATTGATGACTGAATCCTGAACTCCTTCATCCCTCAGTGCAGCCAGGTCAGCTGCGCGCAGGGTGTAAACTGAATGAGATCTTCTTATATCGGTGATTATGTCTTTTGAAGATACGCCCTCCTTGCTCATCTTGACAATCTCATCCACAGGCAGGGAAGCCTGGTATGTCGGACTGTAAACAGCACAGCCATTAAGCAGTGCAGCTCCAAGAACAATGATTGTCAAATAACCTGATTTGCCTATTTTCCCACTAATTTTCATTTCCAACCCTCCTTTATTCCTTCTTTAAAAATTAGTAATTAAATTGCTTACTGGAAAACCAGTATCCAAAAGATGCAGCAATTTTGATGCCAGCAGGGGTTAAAATAATGTTAAAATCCACGTGACAATGCATGCATAAATAAGGCCATGCTGGTCCCAGCCTGAACTTTTGTGATGACCAGTATGTTATAGAAAAGATGGGAACAAACCTGAACTATGGCATAATCGGTAATTGTAGGAGCAATGCTTTGGTTTCGGAACAGGGATCAATAGACTGGTGCTGTCTTCCTGATCCTGATGCACCATCGGTATTTGCACGAATCCTCGACAATGAAAAAGGCGGGCACTTCAGTATCAGGGTTCAGGGAGACTATGTTACTTCCCAGAGATATGAGGGGAACACAAATATTCTGGTCACATCTTTCAAAAGCGAACTAAACATTTTTGAAATCATTGATTTCATGCCCAGGTACAAAACCGAGGATGGCGGTTATTATACCTCACCTGAACTGTACAGAATAATACGATTGATAACAGGGAAGCCGGTAATACAGGTTGAATATGATCCAAGGCTTAACTATGCCATGCATGTAACTGCTCACGATATCCAGAGCAGCTACCTGAAGAGCTTTACAACTGATGGACGGTATGAATCAGTATATCTTTACTCAAACCTTCCATATAAACAAATACTTGAGAAACAATGGTTTGAGCTGTCAGAAGATATTTACCTCCTCCTTTGCTATAATCAGAAACTGATTGAAACCAGCATCAGCCGGGCCTGGCTTGAGTATAACCGGACCCTTGTTTACTGGCTTAACTGGTCGAACCGGAATACCAGATTCAGATTGTACCAGCCGGAGATTCTCAGGAGCGCTCTCGTACTGAAGCTGTTGACATATCAGAAGACAGGTGCCATAATCGCATCAGTTACAACCTCAATCCCCGAAACTATTGGTGAAAAGCGCAACTGGGACTATCGTTACTGCTGGATCCGCGATTCCTCGATGATAATCAAGGCGCTTATTGATACTGGTCATGTTGCATCAGCTGAACGCTTTCTGAGGTTCCTTCTTAATGTGAATGAGGGGAAGCATGAGGATATACAGATAATGTACGGAATAAGAGGAGAGAAAAAACTGGAGGAAAAAGTATTAAGGCATCTCGCGGGTTACCATGGCTCAGGACCTGTACGCGTCGGTAATTCAGCTTATATCCAGAAGCAAAATGATATTTACGGGATCCTTATTGATGCAATTTATCTCTCAATCACAAAATTCCCGTCAACCCTCGATACTACTGAGGAACTATGGACCTTTGTAAGGGGTATGATAGAAATGGTCAGCAGAAACTGGCAAAAGCCTGACCGCGGCATATGGGAGATCAGGGGTGAAAACAGGCATTTTGTATTTTCAAAAATGCTTTCATGGGTGGCAGCTGACAGGGGCTGCAGGATCGCACGGATGCTGAACAAAAATTCGTACGTCAATGCCTGGTCGGAGCTTCAGGAAATAATAAGGGCTGATATACTGAATAAAGGCTGGGATCCCGGGATCAAGTCATTCACGCAATCATACGGAGGCAAGGACCTTGACGCATCCATTTTACTGATGGAAGATTATGGATTTATAGAAGCGTCAGATCCGATGTATATAAGTACAGTACTGAAAATCAAGGAACAATTAACGGCTAATGGGATGATGTTCCGATACATTAACAGGGATGATTTCGGTGTTCCCCGCAATTCAATGGTTATCTGTACATTCTGGCTGATAAACAGTCTGTATAAAATCGGATTTAAGGAAGAAGCAGTTACCCTTTTCGAAAATATGCTTAAGTGTTCGAATCACCTCGGGCTGTTCAGTGAACATATTGAGATTTCCACCTGTCAGCTTCTTGGCAATTTCCCCCACGGCTACTCCCATATCGGAGTGATCCGCTCTGCACTGCTGCTGAACGGATTTGAACCAAAAATTGAAGAAGACAGGTTAACCTTCAGGAAACCCTGATAATATGGATGGTTCAGCAATTGATAAACAGATCGAGGAACTTACAGAACATGCCATAAAGGCAGGTTCCAGATTGATCCTGCTCGATTTCGACGGTACCCTGGTGGATTTTACAACCGATCCTGTAACCACGAGACCATCAAAGGAGCTGCTTGAACTTCTAGAAAAGCTTGCCTCCGGTCCGCAGAATCAATTAATAATTATTTCCGGGAGAAAACAGGATGAGATTGACAGGCTGGTCGGTCATCTGCCGATCGATATTTTAGCTGAACACGGGGCTTTCATAAGAGAAAACAGTCACTGGAAGACTCTCCTAAACTGCAGTACAGATTGGAAGGATGAAGTGCAATCTGTTATGGAAAAGTATAAGGAGATAACCTCTGGTTCATTCATCGAGGAAAAGATATATTCCCTTGCATGGCATTACAGGAAATCTCAACCGGGTACAGGTGAGGCCAACGCAAAGGCCATGATCAGAGAGCTCGATAAGATCGTATCTGAGCAACACATTAAAATTCTCCGGGGCAAAAAAGTTGTGGAAATCATCGGGGAAAATATAAACAAAGGTGTGGCAACACAATACCTGATCAATCGTAATAAATACGATTTTATCCTTGCCATTGGTGACGATATAACAGATGAAGACATGTTCAGGATCCTGATCAATAACAGTCATGCCTTTACAGTAAAAATAGGAAAAGGAGATACTTTTGCCAGATACAGGCTTAACAACAATCAGCAGGTAATGCATCTATTGAAAAGACTGCAGATCGCTTTGAACTGAACTTATCTCGATAAAATCGTATAAAGACAAAAGAGATGAAAATAAACTTTGCTTTCATATTTTCAGTGCTTCTGGCAGTAGGTCTGGTTTCGCTCGGATTCACCTTTTTTGAGGTTTCAAAGGAACGAAACCGCCTTAAGGCTGAGCTTGAAAACAGAAGCTCACTTATTTCTCAGGAATTCAACAACTTATTGCCAAAAGGTCCTGATTTAAAAGATCAGACATATGATACCAGGATTTCCGACAGCCTGAGTACGAAGTACAATCTGCTGGGTGTGGCAATATATTATGGTCAATTCCAGCTGGTCGCAATGAACTCTGAGGTTCGGCCTTTTCTTAAGGAAACAAGGGATTATGTTGCACAATCTATCAGTACAGGTACTCCGTTTGGAAATTTTTTCACTATTGCGGGAAGAACTGTTTATCAATATATAAAACCTTCTGTGGGTGACCAATATGAAAAATATGCCGTGATTATTTATTCCGACGCTGAATATATCAGCAACATCACTGAAAAAATATTCATTGGAAATTTTATAAGATTATTTATCCAGGTGCTGCTTCTGGTCATTGCTACCACATTCCTTATCCGATGGGGAATTTTCAGGCCGATAAACAAGATAGTAAACTGGCTGAGAGCTGTAAAGGATGGTAAAATTGAAACTCTGGATGAAAAGCCTCCTGTTAAATTCCTTGAACCTCTTCATAAGGAGATCACCAACCTTGCCTACGCCATGCAGGAGGCACGTGCCACAGCTGAAGAGGAAGCAAAGCTGCGGTCAACGGGGGAGGCTATCTGGACACCCGACCGGCTGAAGGAAGAGGTGAAAAAGATTTTACCTGATAAAATGCTGATTGTTGTTTCAAACCGTGAACCATATATGCATGTCCATCAGGGGAAAGAGATAAAATGTATAGTCCCTGCGAGTGGCATGGTAACTGCAGTGGAGCCTATCCTGAAAGCCTGCGGCGGATTGTGGATAGCTTCCGGAACGGGTGACGCTGACAGGGAAACTGTCGACAAACAAAATAAGATACTTGTCCCTCCGGATGAAGAAAAATATACGTTGAAACGGATCTGGGTATCAAAAGAGGAGGAGGATCATTTTTATTACGGTTTTTCCAACGAAGGAATCTGGCCTTTATGCCATCTTGCACACACCCGCCCTATTTTCAGGGAGGAAGACTGGAATTATTACAAAAAAGTGAACAGCAGGTTTGCCCGGGCAGTACTCGAGGAAGTTACCAATATCAGAAATCCTTACGTGCTGGTCCAGGATTATCATTTTGCCCTTCTTCCGGAAATGATAAAAAAGGAACGGCCCGATGCAATCGTTGCCATCTTCTGGCATATTCCCTGGCCCAATCCGGAATTTTTCAGCATCTGCCCCTGGCAGTCGGAAATTCTCCGTGGCATGCTGGGATCGGACCTGATAGGATTCCATACACAGTACCACTGCCACAATTTCCTTGAAACTGTAAATAATTCAATTGATTCGAGGGTGATAAAAGAGAACCTTTCCGTGAAGATAGGTGACCAGACCACCTATGTAAAGTCTTTCCCGATTAGCATAGCCTTCACTCTGAGGGACTATGACCGTAAGGATGAAAATCTGCAAACCTCCCGGGAGATCCTGTCAAAGTACAATCTAGAAGCCCAATTAATGGGTATAGGAGTTGAAAGGATCGATTATACAAAAGGCATTATTGAAAGATTCCTTGCAATTGAAAAGTTCTTCGATAAATATCCGTCATACCAGGGTAAATTCACGTTTGTACAGATTGGAGCACCAAGCAGGACTGAAATAAAAAGCTATTCTGATATAATCATCAGGGTTGAGGCCGAGGCTGCAAGGATCAATGCCAGATACAGGATAAAGGACTGGAAGCCTATCCTGCTGCTGATGAAGCACCACAGCCACGAGGAAATAATGCCTTTCTATAAGGCAGCCAATCTCTGCATGGTGACATCGCTTCATGACGGGATGAATCTTGTAGCAAAGGAATTTGTAGCTTCACGGAATAATAATGACGGAGTTCTTATCCTGAGCAGGTTCGCCGGGGCAAGCCACGAACTTCAGGGTTCTATAATTGTTAATCCCTACAATACCGTTGAGATGTGCGATGCGATAAAGGCTGCTCTGGAAATGCCAAGGAAGACCCAGCAGAAACGGATGAAGCAGATGAGGCAGGTGATTGTAGAGCACAATATCTACTCGTGGGCTGCCAGCCTTCTGAGAACAATGGTATCAATCCAGGGCTGATTTCTCAAAATGAGAAATTGTTTTAAGTTCTGAATTTTAATAAGAGATTTACAGTGTAACTTAACGATCTAAATGTGAACCGGATACAGTACAGTAAAATGACAGGCTGATCAATTGGCACATTGTTGGATAGCTGGTCACAGGTATAAAGGTTGACAGCGAAATGAAAAAGCCAATTAACGTAATCGTGATCGATGATAATGAATATTATAACAAACTTCTGTCGGATGCCATTCTGCAAAGTGCTGCCTCAGCCCTGCATGATAAAAAGTATAAGCTGGTTCTGCGTTCATTTACCGATGCAGGTGAGTATATAAGGCAAATAAAATCTGGTGAGCTCAGGTGTGATGAGAGTATTATGTTTGTGGACTACTATCTCGGGAAGGGAATTAACGGGGCTCACATCATAAAAATGATGAAGGAGAGCAGTTGCGATACCGTTATAGTGCTTCTTTCACAATCAAATGCAGTAAAAGGTAAAAACAACCTTATCAATTATGACTATTTTGTCGTTAAAGATAACCTGGCTCCGGCGCTTTGCTGCCTTTACCTTAAACAGTTTATTGAAAACAAGTATTCTGTCACTCTGGATTAAATGGCTGAATCCCTGGAAAAATCCCTGAACCGGAATTCTGTCCGGTTCAAGATCGGATTGCTGATGATGCTTGCAGTATTGCTTTTGTCAGCAACTTGTTACCTTTCATACCGCACTCTCTCCTCCGTGATTTCATCCATGAGGATCGATGTCAATCCGGAACTCAGACTTCTTAGCCTGAGGGAAATAGCAATGGACCTGCAGAAAGCTGAAAATTGCGTAAGGATATATACTGTTTCAAAAGATCCGCGTGACCTCAAGCCTTACTATCCGCTGATTTCCACTGTTGATGATAAGGCAACAGAATTAAGGACTGAATGCGGCAACGATACTGTTCTGCTGCAACAGACCGACACTCTCAGCAAGCTAATTGAAGAAAATATTGTTATCTGGAATCAGCTCCTTTCACTTAACAGGGATGACAAGATAGCTGCCTATCTGAAGGAATTGTCGGTCAAGCTTGACTCTGCCTCCCTCATCAACCAGAAGAAGGATAAGGGTATCCTGAAACGCGTTTTCAGCCGCAGTCCCAAAAGTCCGCTTAATGAACAGGAGGAAGCGGTCAATCTTGACAAGGTTGTTCAGCAAAACATGACAACAAAGGAAGAGCTTATGTCCCGGGAGTCACAGCTTGCGACAACAAGCAGTGAGATCAAGGAAAAGTTTTATGACATCATCACAAAAATGGAGACTGAGGTTTCCGACATCATTAAAGCCAGGGCTCTTGCTGCTGACCAGCTTGCGGGAAAAACTTACAAATGGCTTATAATGATCTCAATTACCGGAGGGCTGCTGTCTATCCTTGTTCTCTTCGTAATCTTCAGGTATATCCGGAATGCCTATTCATACCAGATTGCACTGGAAAATTCCAAGGAAGAAGCTGAAAAGCTGTCAAGAACCAAGGAGCTATTCATGGCTAATATGAGCCATGAAATCAGAACACCTGTGACAGCGATTTCCGGCTTTACAGGGCAGCTTCTGCATGAATCATTCGACGAAAACACATCCCAATCTCTGAGAATAATCAAATCCTCCTCCGATCATCTTCTGAAAATAATCGATGATATTCTCGATTTTTCCAAGCTGCAAAACGATAAGCTGAAGCTTGAAAAGGTGCATTTCAGTATTAGCCGCCTGGTTGAGGATGTGTACCTTATGTTTGAAAACCAGGCCCTGAAGAACAATACAACATTGACCTGTTCCCTTGACCCTGAGACTCCCCCCGTACTGCTGGGCGATCCTTACAGGCTGAAACAGATAATGATAAACCTTGTCAGCAATTCAGTCAAGTTCACCCGGAACGGAAATGTAAGTTTCTCTGTAAAAGGGATCCCAAAGAAAGACGGCGGGATTGAGCTTATTATGGAATTCACTGATAACGGAATAGGAATTGATGAATCCAAGCTTAATCTCGTTTTTGAGGATTTCACCCAGGCCGAGATGAGTACGACCCGCAAATACGGTGGTTCAGGGCTCGGGCTGTCGATCGTGAAGAAACTGGTAGACCTGCACAAGGGAACAATCGACCTGAAAAGCAGGAAGAATCTTGGAACGAAGATTACAGTAACGATGCCTTATTTAACGGGTGATGAGAAGCAGGTCAGACCGGAAGCAGGTCCTCCTGTTTCAATACCGGAAAGTATAGCCGGGATGAAAGCTCTGATTGTTGACGACGAAGAATACAACCGCATGCTGTTGAAGAAAATGCTTGAAAGGTGGAACATAAACTGCCAGGAAGCGGTAAACGGGATGGAAGCTCTTGAGCTACTTAAGGAAGACAGGTTTGATATTCTTTTCATGGATATGAGGATGCCGGGGATTGACGGACTGAAGACTACAAGGTTCATCCGTGATGAAATGAAAATTCCAGAAACGCAGATGCCTGTCATTCTGATTTCTGCAGCTACGCCCCCTGACGATAAAGAAAAATACAGAAAAGCCGGCATGAGCGCATTCCTGAATAAGCCATTTACCGAAGAATCGGTGATGACGGCAATCGTTGAGGTGACTCATAGCGCTTCATTGACGCCGTCCCCGCAGACTGAAGTCAGGGTTTCCGACCAACCGGATTCAAACGGCAAGATCAATCTTGATAACCTTATCCATATTTCCGGCGGTGATCAGCAATTTGTGAAACAGATGCTGGCCTCATTCATAAGCACCACTGATAAAGGCCTTAAAGAAATGCAGGATGCAGTGACATCACATCAATGGGATTCAGTTGCCGATCTTGCCCATAAGATCCTGCCGCCATGCCGTCATATCGGGGCAATGGGCCTTTATAGCATCCTGAACAGAATTGAAAAGAGCATAAGGGATAACAACGACACCGGATCTGTTGAAGCCTTGACAGACAAATCCCTCAATGAATTCAGGGTGGTCAGCAATCTCCTTAACGAACAGATATCAAAACTGAACTAAAATACCGGGAAATCCGTTCACATTTTGCTAATTTGCAGCCTGAAGTGTTTGGCTATAACCGGTAAGTAATCCCGTATGACAGAAATGTCCGTTAAAATCTTTGTGGTAGAGGACAACGAATGGTATAATAAACTTCTGGTCCATACTCTTTCCCTGAATCCCGATTATGAGATAAAGAGCTTCTTTACAGGAAGGGATTTTCTTAATTGTCTGAATGAAGCGCCTGATATAGTGACTCTTGATTACAGACTGCCTGATATCTCAGGTCTTGATGTGCTGAAAAGGATCAGGCAGGAAAACAGTGATATCCAGGTGATACTGATATCTGAACAGGAGGATATCAATATGGTGGTAACCCTGTTGAAGCTTGGTGCCTATGATTACATAACCAAATCGGAGGATATCAGGGATCGCCTTCTGAATACTGTTCAGAACATACGGAATGATATCGGGCTCAAAAATGAGATCTCAACCCTCCGCAGGGAAGTTCAGAAAAAATACAGCTTCAGTCAGACCATTCTTGGTGAAAGCAAGGCAATTAAGAATGTTTACGAGCTTATAAGGAAAGCCGTCGACACGAACATCACGGTAATTATATCCGGCGAGACCGGAACCGGGAAAGAGCTGGTTGCAAAGGCTATACACTACAATTCAAAAAGGAAGGATAAATCGTTTGTAGCCGTAAATGTACCTGCAATACCTTCTGAACTGATTGAGAGTGAGCTATTCGGTCATGAAAAGGGAGCATTCACAGGCGCCTCTGCACGTCGCATCGGGCGGTTCGAAGAGGCCGATGGAGGTACGCTCTTTCTTGATGAGATCGGAGAAATGGAGCCCAATCTGCAGACAAAGCTTCTGCGGGTCCTGCAGGAGAAGGAGATCGTTAGGGTAGGGAGCAATAAACCTGTGAAAACCGATTGCCGTATCATAGCTGCAACAAATAAGAATCTTAAAAAGGAAGTCAGGGAAGGAAGATTCAGGGATGATCTGTACTACAGGCTATTAGGACTACCTATCGATCTGCCTCCCCTGCGGGAAAGGGGTAATGATATACTGGTACTTGCACGGCACTTCATCGATGAATTCAGCCACGAGAATAAAATTCCTGTCAAGAGGCTTTCCCCACAGGCACAGAAAATGCTTCTGAGCTACTCTTTTCCCGGAAATGTAAGGGAGCTTAAATCAATGGTTGAGCTAGCGGTTACATTATCGGTTAATGAGGAGATCGAACTGTCAGATCTTGCAATTGACACCGTCCAGATCCTGCCGGTCAAAGGTGGCGATATGACCCTCAGGGAATATGAGCTGATGATCATCAAATCAACACTGAATAAGTTCAACAATGATATCAGCCTAACTGCCAAAAAGCTGGATATAGGTGTTTCGACCATCTACCGGTTGCTTAAGGAGGAACGGGAAGGTGAAAATCTATAATAAATTACCTCTCTTATCTGTATACCATGTGTGTAGCCCCTTGTATTCTATCTGTGTAGTCCAAACATCCGGGAGAGGGGGATTGAGAGGGTGAAGTTTCCCAATTTGAGAATCCCTTTTTCATTTTGAACAATTCATGGCATTGCTTGTATATAAATAATGTGCTCATATATAGAGCACTATGAATAAAAACTGTGCACGGCCCGGCATTTGTAATTGCATCACGCTAAAGAATATGTCTATGAATACTCTTAAAAAGACATTTATAATTCTGTTGTTCCTCTCAATAACAGGTGTTGCTTCAGAGGGACAATCGCTGACCGGTAATTACCGTGCTGCAATAGGCGTAAGGGCTGGTGAGACTTCAGGCGTCACATTCAAAATCAGAGGGAGGAATAGTGGAGGAGTTGAATTGCTGGCTGGATTATGGAGTGACTGGCTGAACCTCACTGCCCTTTATGAAAGGAATGTGCCTGCTTTCGGAGTTAACGGAATGAACTGGTACTATGGCGGTGGCGGACATGTTGCTTTCTCAACCGGAACATATTACAACGGAGGGAGGCGTTATTCCAGGGGCAGTGATTATGCTCTTGGAGTTGACGGGATCGTGGGACTTGAATACAAGATCCCACCAATACCATTCGCAGTAAGCCTCGACCTCAAGCCACTCGTGGAAGTATATCGGAACGGCGATCTGTTTTTTGGTCTTGATCCCGGTATAGGAGTGAAATTTACTTTCTGAGGAAATTCAATAAAATCTATTTAAATTATCAAACTAAAATCAAGGAGGACTTAAAATGGACAACAAAGAAAACTTAAGGAATGAAAATCTGGCTGATACCGGCAGATTAGAAGCTGCCCGGAAGGAGGGCCGCTCAAAAGGGGTTCTGCTGACCGCAATCATCAGCCTGATAATTCTGCTGGCTCTTGGTATACTGGGCTATGCCCTATACAACCGCGATCACAACAATCAGGTTGCATTGATGGAAAGCCAGAAGAACTCATATATGGAGCAGCTCACAGCCCGTGATTCAATGATCAATGACTGGCTGACGACTTTTGACCAGATTGAGAAGAATCTGAACCTAATCAAGGAAAAGGAGAAAATCCTTACCGTGAAGTCATCAACAAACACTGAAGTCTCCAAAGACAGGAAAGCACAGATCATGGAAGACATCAAGGACATCAACACATTGATCGATGAAAACAAGAAAAAAATTGCCAACCTGAACGCTCAGCTGAAAAAATCAGGAGCAACCATTAAAGGCCTGGAGACAAGGATCGCCAGCCTTGAGGAATCGATGAAGCAGTATGAAGCCCAGATTACAGATCTGAAGACCACAATCGACAGCAAAAACACCGAGATCGGACAACTTAACAATAATGTTGTTGCTCTCAAGGATACCGTCTCGCAGCAGGGTCAGACGATCAGAACCCAGACCAGCAAGCTGAATCAGGCATTCTACGTCTCAGGTACTTATAAGGATCTGAAAGAAAAGGGTATACTTACGAAAACAGGAGGATTTATTGGTCTTGGCAGGAAAGAGTTATTTATGAGTGATGTGCCGGCCAATCTGTTTAATGAGATTGACTTGACCCAAACCAAAACAATCCCAGTGAATGCAAAAGATGTAAAGCTCATTACAGAACATCCTTCAAGCTCGTATGAACTTGTACGCGAAAATCCTAATGAAGTGGCCTATATTTCGATAAAGAATCCGGAAGAGTTCTGGAAGCTGTCAAAATATGCGGTTGTTGAGCTGAAGAAGTAAATTCAGGATCAGGATTTTATTACGATTATTTCTGGTTTCAGTGCAGGGTATCATCGGCAAAGGGTCCGTGCCAGATGATCCTGCACTGAAACTTTTTTTTATCTTTTTTTGTTAATAAAATCACTGCTAATGTTATTTATTTCCAAAACATTACACCCTCTTTCTTCTTACCTTCTTCTTAACTTTGTGTCAGGCCGGCATCCATTCGCCTTTCCTATTCTGGAATTAGCACAATAAAATACTGACTAACAACTTAAACAAAACGGAGGCCGGCCATTTTAAAGAGGGAGCTGTTCTGATATTTTTTACGGATTAAATAATCCGGTACTGATCTAGAATATTTTAAGAATCTAAACGTTATTCTGATGTATCTGTAGGTAAGTTTTAATCTTTTAAAGGAGAAATGATAACTATGGAACAGGAAGAAGCATGCAGTTCAATCCATGTAAGCGCTTATAAAATGAGCCTTGCAAAACAGCTGGAAGAAAATTCCAGGAAGCTGATGGAGCATTACCGGAAGCTACAGGACCAGCAGAAAGAAACAGAAGGCCAGAAGCAGGAAATCCTGAGTTTTGTCTGTGACTGGCAGTAATCAGATAGTCCGGAATCGGCGTTCCATACCGGAACCGAACAATTATACATCATAAGCATACCAGGAACGGACAGGTACAAATCCGCCAAAAGTCTTTTTAATCCTTTTAATTCCTGTTTTGAACTTTAGAGGGTTATCAGTTGTTAATAACTTTACTGATATGTTATTTAGTTATAGAAAATTCTAATACTGCTATATATAACTTTGGTGACGGCCAGCATCCATTCTCATTTTCCTACTCTGGAAATTGTATTGGACCAAAATAATTGATTAATGCTAATAAAACGGATGCTGGCTTTCTTTATTACCCCTTCCGGATACTCATCTGAGGCTGAAATACGACTTCCTTAAATTGCACAGAAGTACGATGAGAGTACACTAAGTTTCACAGAGTTATTAGTTTAAACCTCCGTGGAACCCTGTACCCCGATAGTTATCGGGACACTGTGCTCTCCGTGTAAGTTCTTAAAGGTTTTAACCGTTTGTTAAGTAATTCACAAAGACATACAAAGGTGAATCTAAAACAAACCCCCTTCAGGGGGAAGGGGGTAATGATATTTTGTTAACCAGTATTATAATTTCAGTGCTATACCAATATTAAAGTAGGTGATACCATAACCCAGCTCAGCCATAACACCGAATTTCTCTTTGAAATAATACCTTGCTCCGATATAACCTGCCAGTCTTATACCGGAGGAAGTTGCAGAATAATCGTATCCTAATGGAGTACCAAATTCATTGGCACTGACAATATTATATCCAAGCAATATCCCCACATACGTATCCAGCTTGTTTGCGAGCGGATAATGGAAATTACCTCTGGCTCCAATAACAATGTTCGTGTATTTATAACCCCAATCGGAATATTCCCATTTATAGGATGAGAATCCGACGTAAGGTCCGACACCTATCGATCCCTTCTCAAGAACATTATCAACCACACCGAACTCAAGGGAAGCGGAAATAGGCGGTATCTGAGCATGATAATATGTTCCTGAATACCATGTGGATCCGAAACCAATACCAACGTTCAACACTTTTGTGCCCTTGCCAAAGGTTGATTCCTGTGCTGCCAGATGTGAAAGGGCAAAACAAACCAGTACCATAGATAGTAAAAATTTCTTCATAGTTTTTGGATTTACATTTCGACAATAGAGATTTAATACTTTGATTTCAAATAAGAACAATGGACAGGCGAATTTTGTTTAATTTTTCTTAAAAATCAAACATTTTTTCTAGACATCCGGATAAATCGGGGATGCTTCCCTGAGACCAGTTGTTTCTGGTATTGATCCAAAGTAATTTCTAGAATGTTCTCTGTCAGGCGCCTTTAAGAATCAGGAACATTGCCGCTGCCAGCGCTGCACCTATTGCCGGGCCCAAAATTGGTACCCAGGAATATCCCCAGTCGCTGTCACGTTTCCCCTGAATGGGCAGTAAGAAGTGCATAATGCGGGGACCTAAGTCACGGGCTGGATTAATAGCATAACCTGTCGGCCCTCCGAGCGATAACCCGATACCAAGAACCACAAGGGCAACCGGAAGTGCATTCAGTGCACCAAGCCCAACTTCAGGCTGAGCCATGTAAAGAACTGCCAATGCCAGGACGTATGTTCCGATAATCTCAGTAATGACATTGTACAGGTAGCTTCGGATATTTGGCATTGTACTGAATACTGCCAGTTTTGAATCCCTGTCATCAGTGGCATCAAAATGCTTTTTATATGCAAGCCATACCAGGCATGCTCCGAACATTGCCCCAAGAAGCTGGGCGGCGACATAAACAGGAACTAGCCTCCATGAAAACTTGTTTGCAATTGCAAGTGCAAGGCTGACAGCAGGATTAAGATGGGCCCCGCTGAACGGAGCTGAAATAAGAACTCCAGTGAACACCCCGACTGCCCACCCGAAGGTTATTACAATCCAGCCGCTGTTGTTTCCCTTTGTCTTGTTTAATAGTACGTTTGATACCACACCTCCTCCGAAAACAATAATGATGGCTGTTCCGAAAAATTCTGCAAAAAATGGACTCATAGGTTATTGGTGATTAGTGATTGGTTATCGGTGATTGGTTATTGGTGATTGAATGTTGCAGGTTGCAGGATGCAGGTTGGTTGTTGATTAATTAACAATAAGTCAGGACGCTGCCCAGGCCTCTGCAGCTTTTACTGCACGGTGCCAGCCTTTGACAAGTGATTTCATTTTATCCTCTGGCAGTGCAGGTGAGAACCTCCTGTCAAGCTGCCACTGTTCCCTGATCTCCTCCATACTTGCCCAGTATTTAACTGCAAGCCCTGCAAGGTAAGCGGCTCCAAGTGCAGTTGTTTCAGTGATTTTCGGCCTTACAACATCTGCCCGGAGTAGGTCTGCCTGGAACTGCATAAGGTTTTCGTTTACCGTAGCTCCGCCATCCACACGTAATTCCCTGATTTTAATTCCGGAATCCTTCTCCATAGCCTTGAGAACCTCCAGAGCCTGGAAAGCTATGCTGTCGAGGGCTGCTCTTGCAATATGTGCAGAAGTCGTCCCACGGGTTATGCCGACAATGGTTCCCCTGGCATGTTGGTTCCAGTGCGGAGCTCCAAGTCCTGCAAACGCGGGTACAAAGTAAACACCTTCACTGTCATTTACTTTTGCAGCAAGCTTTTCGACATCAGCTGATCTGGTAATAATCCCCAAACCATCCCTAAGCCATTGAACTACTGCTCCGGCAATAAAGATACTACCTTCAAGTGCATACTGTGTCTGATTGCCTGTTTTCCATGCAATTGTTGTGAGCAGCCTGCTTTTCGATTCAATCGGTTTGCTCCCAATGTTCATCATCATGAAACAACCGGTCCCATATGTGTTCTTAACCATTCCGGGTTCAGTACACATCTGGCCGAAAAGAGCTGCCTGCTGATCCCCGGCGATACCTGCAACCGGTATTTTAGTTGCAAATTGTCCTGATGTATAACCATAGATTTCGCTTGAAGATCTTACATCAGGCAGCAGGCTTGCCGGAATTCTGAAAATATCCAGTAGTTCCCTGTCCCATTCAAGTGTGTGGATGTTGAAAAGCATTGTGCGGGATGCATTTGAAACATCAGTAACATGAAGCCCTCCTCCGGTAAGATTCCAGATGAGCCATGAATCAACAGTTCCGAAAGCAAGCTCACCCTTTTCAGCAAGCTTTCTCGCATCTTTCACATTTTCCAGGATCCACCTTACCTTTGTTGCCGAAAAATAGGCATCTATAATCAATCCCGTCTTTTTAAGAATTATTTCGCTCTTTCCTTCGTTTTTAAGCCTGTCACAAAATTCGGCAGTCCGTCTGTCCTGCCATACAATCGCATTATAGACCGGCTTCCCCGTTTTTCTGTTCCAGACTATTGTTGTTTCGCGCTGATTGGTTATGCCGATCCCTGCAATATCGGTGCTCCCAAGTCCTGCTTTTGCCATAGCCTCGGTGGCTACTCCGATCTGGGACGACCATATCTCATCAGGATTATGTTCCACCCACCCCGGTTTCGGGAATATCTGTGTAAATTCTTTCTGGGCTGCAGCTATGGAAAGCCCTCTTCGGTCAAAGACAATTGCGCGGGAGCTGGTCGTTCCCTGGTCAAATGAAAGGATAAATTCGTTCATATCGGAAAATTCTAAACTGGAACTACTTCCACAAGTAATTAGTTGTTAACTTATTATAATCGTTTATCTGCTTTCCCTCCCATGCTTTGTCGAAACCTAGCTCCTCAGCCATAAGGCTTGCTACTTCCTTTCCGGCAGCAGCGCTTGCCCTTGTATCCAGGAAGAGGGACCTGGTTCTCCTTGCCAGGATATCCTCCAGGTTACGGGGCATTTCATTCCTGCATATCCACACTATCTCGGCCCTCGTGTATGGGAGTCCGGGATGAACCTTTTCCCCGAGCGATGGCTGATCATCGATCATTTTCTCAATTTCCAGTGCACTGTCGCCATAGATCTTCAGGTGTTCGGATTTCAACTGCACATGATTTGTTGAGAAACTGTAATTCCTTGTAACACATTTCTTCTTTTCAAGGATCCCTGCTTTTATAGCCTTGTCAAGTGTTTCCTCAGCCATCCTTCGGTACGACGTCCACTTCCCTCCAATGATCGAAAGAAGGCCTGAAGGAGAAAGGGTGATCTTATGCCGTCTTGAAACCTCCCTGGTCGCTTCGGGATTATCAGGATCTGCAGCAAGGGGACGCAAACCTGCAAAAACACAAAGTATGTCTTCCTTCTTCGGTGGTTTTGTAAGATACCTGCCTGCAGTATTAAGGATAAAATTGACTTCAGATTCCAGCGCAGTGGGCTCGAGGGAAATTTTATCGAGGGGTGTGTCGGTTGTCCCCACCACAACTTTTCCATACCATGGAATTGCAAAAAGGACGCGTCCATCGTCAGTCTTTGGGATCATAATGGCTGATCTGCTTCCAAGGAATGAACTATCGATGACAATATGTACTCCCTGGCTTGGACGTATTGTCGGTCTTGATGAAGGATTATCCATCCTGTGTATCTCATCAGCAAATACGCCTGAAGCATTTATTACCAGCTTGGCAGAAATATTGTATTCCTCCCCGGATTCTGTATCCTTTGCCTGAACACCTGTAATCCGGTTACTCCCATCCTTAATCAGGCCAGTGACCCTGAAATAATTAAGGACTGTCCCGCCATTTGCGACACATGCCCTTGCAAGCGTAATTCCCATACGCGAATCATCAAACTGGCCGTCATGGTACACAATTCCACCCCTAAGTCCATCTGTTTTTATCAGCGGCAATCTCTCGATAGCCTTCTTCCTGTTAATGAAATAGGATTTCCCCATGCTAAGCCGGCCTGCAAGGAGATCGTAGAACTTCAGGCCAGCAGTGTACAGAATGACATCCCAGAGTGTATAAACCGGAATTACAAACTCCTGGTTGGCAGTAAGATGTGGAGCATTTTTAAGCATCAGGCCCCTTTCGTGCAATGCTTCGGTCACCAGGAGGATATCCCCCTGGGCAAGATATCGAACACCACCGTGCACCAGTTTTGTGCTCCTTGATGAGGTTCCCTTTGTGAAATCTGATTGTTCGAGCAGAAGTGTTTTATATCCTCTTGTTGTGGCGTCAAATGCCACCCCGAGGCCTGTCGCTCCGCCGCCGATAACAATGACATCCCATTGCCGTGAGAGATTGTTCTGCAAATTGCGGATCATGCTGTTTCGATCCATAGTATCCTCCGTATCAGGTATTAATGTTACAAAGAATTTCCGGAAGTATGATAAAAACAGGGTGTAAAAAACTATTGAAATCCTGTCTATAACGGAGGTGTCATGAAGATAAGTCTTACAGAGACTCACTGAAAAGACACAGATTTCCACAGAGTTAAAAAATATTACCTCCCTGGATCTCTATGCTACCCGGTGTTCTCTGTGTAAGTTTTTAATACATTTGTTAATTTAAAAATTGGAAAAATGAAAAAGATTCTCAGCCTGTTTCTTATAACATTTTCAATAGTGCTTTATTCAGCAGCGCAGAATAAAAGTACTGCACTGCTGCTGATTGACATCCAGAATTTTTATTTCCCCGGTGGAAAGGCGGCGCTCGTTGAGCCCGAAAAAGCTGCGGAAAACGCTGCCAGGCTTCTTGCGGAATTCCGGAAGGAAAACCTGCCTGTCATTCATGTAAAACATAATTCAGAGCCTGGTGGGGAAATAAACAAAATGGTTTCACCCGTTTCCGGAGAAAAGATCTTTTCAAAGAATGCTGTCAATTGTTTTGTCGGGACAGATCTCCTTGATTATCTGAAATCCATGAAGATTGACACCCTGGTTATCTGCGGGATGCAGACCCATATGTGCGTCGAGGCAGCAGTAAGAGCCGGAACCGATCTGGGATTTAAATGCATCCTCATAGGTGATGCCTGTGCAACACGTGATCTTAAGTATGGGGATAAGGTCATCAAAGCGGAGGATGTTCATTACTCTACCCTGAGCACGTTTAAGAGTTACGCAACTGTAGAAACTACGGAAGAGTTTCTTGCGAAGTGGAAGTGATTAATTCAGGCAATAGTAATGTAATGTTGCTGGTTGCTGGATGCTGGTAAGACTTAACTAACCAGCAACAAGCACCCAGCAAAAATTAATAGAATTTCAGACATTCCGGAGCCTTCACCGGAAATTTCTTTGGAGGCTCTTCAGGTAATCCCGTTTTCCTGCTTATCCTGAAAACTGCAATTGAGTCGGATTTCTGGTTACCGACCAGGAGATTCTTTCCGGAGGGATCAATTGTAAAGTTTCTGGGCCAGTCCCCGCCGCAGGATGTATGTCCTGCAAGGGTCAGCAATCCATCACTCCCTATCATGAATGTTACAATACTGTTTTCGCCCCGATTTGAACCGTAGAGGTATTTCCCATCCTTTCCGATATGAATGTCGGCACAATAGTTGTTGCCGGTGAATCCTTTTCTTACTGTTGGTAATGTCTGTACAGCCTTTAATCCCTGGTCAGTGATATTAAATACAATCAATATTGAACCGAGCTCATTTATAAGGTATAGTTTAGAACCGTCAGGATTGAAAACAAAATGCCTTGGTCCTGATTTCAGGGGAACAGAAGCTATTCCACTGTCAAGCTGGATCAGCTTTCCATATAAAGGATCAAAGTTATAGGCCACGACCCGGTCAAGGCCAAGATCGCTTACATAAACATGTTTTCCGGCAGGATCGTGAAGGATCATATGCGCATGCGAGGCATCAGGTACCGCTTTATTATACAGTATTGTATCCGTTACCGCTTCAGGAATACCATTGTCGTCCAGCCTTACGACAGCAACAGATCCGTTCGGATAATTGGCCGTATAAAGATATCCGCTGTCGGCTGACATCGAAATGAAGCATGGTCCTCCATAAGGTATTCGTAATTCATTCAGCTTTTTAAACTCATTTGTTTTATCATTGAATTTCAATGTTGTAAGTCCTCCTCCGAATTCACCTTTGAACTCCATGACCTCATTTAAAACGTAAAACATGTTGTTCTTCTTTGAAAAACAGAAATAGGATGGATTGGGTCCGACGTCTGATTCAGAAAGAAGTTTCAGCTTTCCGGTATTGCTGTTGAAGCTGAAAACCGATAATCCCTTGTCGCCATCCTTCTTAGTAAATCCTCCAACAATTAGTGTGTAGTCCTTCTTGCAGGAAGAAGCAGTCAGACTTATTAAAATAGCTGCTATTGTTATAAGGTTAAATTTCTTTCTCATAATGAGTTAATCTTAATGGCTGATATACGTCGAATTAAATGGAAATATATTGAAATTAAATGTGATCCGAACAGTTTTTAACCACAGAGGACACGGTGGACACAGCCCTGCTTAACCACAAATTCTTCCGTGAATCTCCATGTCCCGATAGCTATCGCGACTCTGCGAACTCCGTGGTAAATGGATTTTTTTTATTTCTTTCCTTTAACTTTTTTATATTTCGCGTCCAGCTCGTTCATTTTGAACCTCACGCTCAGGATATACGGCTCCTTATCCTTTTCCCAATGTCCGTAGGTTGTGACGATAAATGTCCCGTCAGGAAGAAGCTCCACTCCCGGATAACAGCAATCCCAGCTGTGGATATTGTCCTTAAATCTTATCCTGTACTGTCCGGGATTGCCCTGTACAAGGTCATTCCATGTCCCGACCCATCCAACCCAGTCACCTTCAGTGGGACTGCCCTGCCCGGTCTCTTTTGCGACAACACTAAGGTTCGCCTCATTCCGTTCCTTTGCAAGACTGTCGAGATCTTTTCTGACGCTTAAAGGGCTGATATCCCTGAATACAACAAGGAGTCTCCCGTCAGGTGTATATTTCAATACATGCCTGTCTCCATTCAGCTCATTCGGAACCGGCCGGGGATTACTCCAGGTCTTTCCCTCATCTTTTGAAAAAATGATCTGTGAATTTGTTTTTCGCGCATTTTCCCTCAGAAGAACAGCAAGAGTTTTGTCGTCGGGAGATCTGACAAGTCCCGGCTCGCAGAGGTTCATATCCCTCCTGCTGAGAATTGACCCGGGTTTTGACCAGGTAAGTCCGCCATCTTGAGAAAAAGTCTTGTAAAGAGTAAACAGTATCTGATCGTTTACCTTTCTGTCCTCCTTATACATCTCCTGACCGTTGGACGTCATGAACCTGAGATCATCATGAAATAAGGCTATATAATGACCTTTTCCGGTTTTAAGGGGTTCCAGAGAAGCCATGACGACTACTCCTCCCCAGTCACCAACTTTTTCAAGTTCGCTCCAGGTAACTCCGTCATCCTCTGAATGTGCCAGGCGGGCAGGATAAAGGCCTGAGAAGAGTATCAGGTGCTTCATCCCCTGAGGATCTACAGTCCTGAATATTGTCGGAACTTCAAGGGATGTTTTCCAGCTTTCGGGAGTCGGTATCCTGCCGCTCCACGTAAGTCCCCCGTCAGTGCTTCTTTTATAAACTATAGCTCCCCTGCCGTGCCCTTTGGGATAGACTGCCAAAATCGTTTTTCCGTCTTCCAGCAATACGGTTGTTGGATGACCAAGGTATTGATCCTCTTCCCTGTCAACAACAACCTGGCGTGATGTTTCCTTGTCGAGATCAATAACCGGGATTGAGAGGTAGGGTTTAGCAGGCTGAGTCTGGGTAAAACAAATAATTGAGGAGAAGATCAGCACTGAAAAAGTGACTAGCTTTTTCATACCTCAAAACTATCGCACTCCCTGTAAGCCTCGATCACGCGGTCTTCACCTTCAATTGTGCCCCTGTTGCTTACACCGTGCTCCATGCAGAGAGTTCCGTCATAACCTTTCTTATAAAGGTATTTAAAGATATTCTTATAGTTGATCTCTCCTGTAGTAGGCTCATTTCTGCCAGGCGAGTCTCCAAGATGGAAGGCAGCAATCTCACTGTAGGCAGCTTCAATATTCGGGATAAGATTGCCCTCCGATATCTGCTGATGATAGAGGTCATCCACAATCTTGCATGAGGGCCTGTTAACAGCCCTGCAGATAGCATATGCCTGAGGGATTCCCGTAAGGAAAAGTCCCGGGTGGTTGATGTAATTGTTCAATGGTTCAAGTACCATTGTGACACCCGCCGGTTCAAGGATATCGCAGCAATATCTAAGGTTATCTACCGCGTTTGCAGTCTGGTAATCCCTGTGAAGCTTCATATCATACCTTCCCAGCACTACAAGGGCAAGTTTTGCACTGGTCCGTTTTGCCACCTCAACACCCTCTTTCATACTTGCGATCAGCATATCGCGGACTTCCTGCGTGTTAAGCACAAAATCCTGCTTACCCGAATCAGCACGCAATACAAAGGGTCCGAAATCCATACCCAGGCGTTTCAATTCAGCGGCAATTTTTTCCTGTACCTCTGGCTCCCTTCTCATCAGTCCATTGTCAAACACAGCCCTGAAACCCTGGTCGTGACAGAATTTAATATTGTCGATGGGATCCTGGCCGGCATGCTGCCTGAACATACCCAGACCAGGAGCATACTTCAGTTTAAAAGGAGTAACAGCATCTCCCGGCTTCTGCCGGGCGAATGCTCCGGGTGAGCTTAAAAAGGCAGGTGCTGCCATAATAGCAGCACCTGTTGTCACTTTTTTTATAAAATCCCTTCTTGACCTGTTCATAAGAGAAGATTTTAAAACCTTATTTTTTGGCAGCCTGTCTCTGGGCCTGCCTCTCAGCCCTTCTCTTTGCTGCTGCTGCTTCCTCTTCGGGTGTCGGAGGGACGTATGCAAGGCCGGCAATGGGAACTTCCTTAGGTATGTCAACAGGACCGAATGCGAAAACGGTCGGACCAAGCTTAAGATCCGAGTTCATCATTTCCTCATATGTAGTTTCCTTGCCTGTATAAGCTGAGATACGTCCCATTATGCCAACCATTGTTGAGATAGCTGTATTTTCAAGTTCATTGAAAGGCTTTCCGGTCCGGATCGCTGTTACAAAATCGATGTGCTCCTGGAGATAAGGATCAACGCTTACACGGTTTGTAGGCTTGCCGTCCTTGTCAAGAGGATATTGGTATTTCCATAATTCAGTTCCGGCCAGGTCAAGTATCGTGTTCTGGCAATTGGTGGAACCTTTGGATCCCTGCAGTCTTTCGGAAACATTGTTTGCACAGCCGTTTATCTGGCGGCACATGCTGTGAACATGTCTTCCATCTTCAAATGTATAGTCAACGCTGAAATTATCGTATTGATCACCAGTAACGCGCCTCAGTCTCGATCCCATACCAACTGCCTTCACCGGATGTACTCCGAAAAACCAGTTCATTACGTCGAGGTTGTGAACATGCTGCTCAACTATATGGTCTCCCGACAGCCAGCACCAGTTAACCCAGTTGCGGATCATCCATTCCATTTCCGTCCATGACGGATTATTGTCGCGATGCCACAGCTTGCCTCCATTCCACCATACATTACCCCCTACCAGCTGACCGACAAGTCCCTGCTGAACCTGCTGCCAGTTGGCGACATAATCACGCTGGTGACGGCGCTGAGTTCCGGTAACTATTGTTAATCCAAGTCCTTCTGCTTTTTTGGCTGTAGCCATTACTGACCTGGCACCCGTCGGATCGACTGCAACCGGCTTCTCTGCAAAGACGTGTTTCTTGGCAGCTACTGCGGCAGCCAGATGCTCAGGACGGAAAAATGGCGGTGTAGCCATCAGAACAACATCAACTCCCGAATCAATTACCTTCTGGTATGCATCAAAGCCTACGAAACAGTTTTCCGCGGGGACTTCCTGCCCATGCTTTTCCTTAATGCTTGCCTTGCATGCATCAACTCTGTCCTGGAATGTATCGCCCAAAGCTATTACCTGCAGGTTTGGACCTGCACTTAAAAACTGGTCAATGGCACCAGTGCCGCGACCACCACATCCGATAAGACCGGCTTTGAGTACAGGGCCATCAGGTGCCTTATCGAGAAAAGTTGGAATGGCAACTACTTTCTTTGCCTCACGTGAACAGCTCGTAATTATTGTTGGTGCGACAACTCCGGCTACTCCCACGGTTGCTGCCCTGCCAATAAAATTACGTCTTGAAATGCTAGATTTTTTCATAGAAGATCAGATTAGATTGTTTTGAATATAAATACCCGGTTTCTAAAGGTAATGAGTGCTATCAAATGTAAATATAGAGTTTTTAATTACCAAAGATCCAGGGGGATTTAAAGTTTTTTAACACCGCTCCCATCCTTGCCTCCGCTCAGGATTTATTATTAACAGGAAACCCCCTCCTCAATCCTCCCCTTAATAAATAAGGGTAGAATGTATGTGATTGTATTAAAGACTGTTACGCCCTTCCCCTTTGACTTAAGGGGAAGGGTTGAGGATAGGGTTCAGGAATCTAAATGACCTTTCAACTGTCTCGCTGTAAGGAGGTGAGGTAAAAAATATTTAATTACATTTGTGTACCTGACTGGTCTCAAAAAGTATCCCGTGAAATTGTTATTATTTATCAGACCATTTTTACTTCTGCTGATTGCTTCGCTTTTCGGATGCAATTCAGGGCCGCAGGGTTCTGTTTCAGAAACCGGTACACTCCCTGCCATCGATCCGGATTACTCAGATGTCACTATACCATATAATATCGCTCCGCTGAATTTTAAAATCAATGATAAAGCATCCTCCTATTTTGTAACGATATCCGCCGGATCAGCAAAAGTGATCGGGATCAGAACCAAGAACGGAGTAGTCAGGATCCCTGAAAAGAAATGGAAGAAACTGCTTGAAGGAAACAAGGGACAGGACCTCAATATTAAGGTATTTTCAAAGGATCCAAAAAGTACCTGGAAAAGCTATAAAACCATCACTGACAGGATTGCCACAGAACCGATAGATCCATACATAACATACCGCCTGCTCTATCCGGGCTATGAAAGCTGGAAAGAAATACTGATCAAGCGAAGAGAACTCGGAAGCTTTCGTGAAAGATCGATCATCGAGAACAGTGTTGTTGACGAGAATTGCATCAATTGCCATTCATATAACAACAATGACGATTCCAAAGGCTTCCTGTTTCATATCAGGGGAAGCCTGGGAGGAACCTATTTTTCAATCGGGAATGATCTGAAAAAATTTAATCTGAAAACTAAGGGGATGAAAAACGGGGCAGTTTATCCGCGGTGGCACCCCTCCGGAAGATTTGTGGCATTCTCTTCAAATAAGATAGTCCAGCAGTTTCATTCGGCGCTGCTCAAGAAGGTCGAAGTTAGCGACCTCGAATCATCGCTTGTTCTTTACGACATTGACAGGAATGAAATGATGGATGTGAAACTTGCCGGCAGTGAGAAATATATGGATACATATCCGGAATGGTCTCCCGACGGAAAATAGCTCTACTTTTGCAGGGCGCCTGAACCCGGACAGGTATTTGAATACGATTCGGTCCGCTATGACCTGTACCGCGTCCCATTCGATCCGTCGAACCGGAAATTCGGTGAGGCAGAAATGGTGTTCAATGCTTCAGCAATCAAAAAAAGTGTTTCATTTCCGAGAATTTCACCTGACGGGAATTATATTGTGATCACATTGCATAATTACGGATGCTTTCCGATTTGGCATAAGGAAGCTGACCTCTGGTCGATTGACCTTAAGACAATGCTGGCCACACAAATGGGACTGAACAGTGACTGCACCGACAGTTATCATTCATGGTCATCAAACAGCAGGTGGCTCGTTTTCAGCAGCAAGAGGATCGATGGCCTTACTGCTAGATTTTTTATCTCGTATATCTCCGGGGACGGTACATCAGCAAAACCTTTCATCCTTCCGCAAAAGGACCCGGGATTTTACCAGAGGTACCTGAAGAGTTTCAATCTGCCTGAATTATCCAGACTGAAGGTTGATATTGATCCCGGTAAAATAAGAAGGGTGGCGAAAGGCAGTGCCATCCAGGCAAAATGGGCGGAGAATTGATATATAGTTGCTGGTTGCACGTTGCTTGTTGCTGGTTGTTTGATTTAACAAGCGACCAGTAACCAGAAACAAGCTACAGTAGTAAACATTGAAAAGAGAATGACTCTGAACCAAAGCATAATAAAAAGATACCTCCCTTATCTGATATTCTTCGCTGGTACTGTTCTATTCTTCTCCTGGACGGGTGATTATACAGGATTTTACCAGGAAAAGTCATCGCTCTTTGTCTTATCCCATGACTTCCTGATTGAAAATTTAAGCAGGCCCGGATCCTTACTGATTTACCTGGGCAAACTCCTTACTTCCTTCTTTTATTATCCCCTTGCAGGTGCCTTAATTGTCTCAGTGATAATCTGCCTGATCATCTTCCTTTTATCAAAAATCATCAGTTTTCTGTCAGGAAAAGATTCGATCC
>JAUZNW010000220.1 GCA_030706785.1 Bacteroidota bacterium
CTTCCGCAGGACCAGATCGATCTTCAGAAGGGTGTGCTTACTCAGGACCCGGCTTACAAGTAATGTTGTGACAGTATAATCAACATTATAGTACTTTTATATGTAGAGACGCGCAAGTTGCGCGTCTCTACTGTTTTAATAGCTCTTCACGTAATCACCCTTTTCCCCTCTCTGCTGGATTTTCTCGTACTCACCCCTTTCCTTCGCTACGCTCAGGATCTCAGACGAAATATGACTGATTCCGAAAAGCTGCTTTGGAAGGAACTTAGGAATAGGAAGCTGTCTGGTTATAAATTCCTTCGTCAGCATCCAATCCTCTACCAGGGTAACCTTAAAAGATTCAATTATTTTGTTGCAGATTTTTACTGTGACGAAAAGAAAACCATAATTGAACTTGATGGACCCATACATGAAACTTCTGAAGAATATGACCAATTCAGGGATTCAGAATTAAAGAGTAAGGGGCTTCATATCCTTAGGATCCGCAATGAAGAATTGAAAAATCTGGACAAAACACTGGAGAAAATTATAATTTTTCTGAATCAAGTCACTCCCCCTTCTTTGCGACCGCAGAGAAGGGGGCTGGGGGAATGAGTACGTGTGCCACAGAAGGGGGCTGGGGGATGAGAGAAGGAAGGGATGAAATTTATTTAAAATGAAAATAATACCAGAAGGTATCCCCGAACTGCTTCTGCATATTTTCCTTTAATGTTGCAGGGATCTGTCGGGCACTCATATACGTGGTAAAATACTGACCGAAACGTGTTGCGGCATCGTTGCTTATCGTTAACCCACCCAGATCGGGAAATACCCTCTGACTGTTATAATATATCAATAATGCCTCTTCAATATAGCGCGGTATCCTTGTATAACCTATCTCTTTCAAATACTTCACGTTGTTAACAACAGACTCAACGTTTTTCGAAAGAAGAAGTTCCGCAATATAATATTCAAACGCTTTCCTGTTGTCGGGCTGGGCAGCTAGCACTAGAGGAATGTTATTCTCCGGTTCATTGAACTGAATAAAGAAATTCCCTTTCGGGATGAGCTTCAACTTACTTCCAAGCTCAGGATCTTTCTTTATTAGTTCCGGATTGTCAGCAAGATTTTCAAACTCACTGGCCTCATGTCTGTAATATATCGTCTTTCTAAGAATGTTAATGTATTTCCTTGCAAGTACATAGTTTCCGTTTATCAGGCTTGTTTTTGCCAGAAGCTCAATATTTTGCGGGCGGTTTCCGTACACAACCATTTCTTCATACGCCCATCGCTGTGCCTCATTAATCAAGCCGATAGCATAATAGAAATAAGCCCCCCTGTTAAGATGGACATCACCCCAGGGCAGTATCAGTGATCCTGTTCCGAAATCCTGGCCGCCTATGAATAACCTGTCACATAGCTGATCAGTCTCTGAAAGGGCAATATTATAGAAGTACTGGCCAATGAGATTCCTCGATGGATGCTTTTCCTGAAAACGCACAGCATCATTCCACTTCTGTCGAAAAACGAGCTTTTGAATCTCAATCACTCTGGCTGTCTGGGAATTATAAAGGACTGAAAACATGACTATCGCGGCTATGTAAATAATTGCCGCTGATATTATCGAGTACGATCTGGTATTCAGCCTGCCTTCTTTCCAGTGTGACCCAATCCTGCATATGAGAGGATAAATTATAATTAAAGCTGTCAGGATTGCAAAAATAAGTGTATAGGAAACACTTTCAAACAGTGGAAGAGGGAACAACACAAACTGCTCTACGGGCTGAAGGAAAATGACCTTCCAGAATATTAAGAATGTCAGGCCTGCAACAATTACAAGAAGGATCGAAGGAATATATCTCCGGGTCCCAGTTTCAAGTAATAGGTTATGAACAATATACATGACCACAAAGATCAACGCATACGCTCCGGAAATGAAATAGAACAAAGGGAAGAGAACTAAAACAAGTATGCTTCGCACCTTAGCGCTACATGAAACTGCAAGAAGGTAAAATGCAAGGATCACGATAAAGCCAAGGTTGTACTCCATCATGTGATAATAATTCACCTGCATCAGCATAAGAAGTACTGACGGAAGTATTGTTAAAACAAGGACAAGGGCTGTACTTGTCATCAGCCGCCTGTTTATCCCTGAAAGAATGATCCCGGGCAAAGCAAGGATCAGTGGGAGTACTATTGAGCCCGTAAGTTTTGCGTAATAGAACTGCGTCAGGAATCTGGCAATATACTCAAGCGGGGCACCGGGTTTTAAAAGGTGCTCTCTCAGGTAATCGGCCGAAAAGACAAACAGTGATTGTGTTTCCTGGAATGAAAGTGCATAATTGCCTATGAAACAAAAATATATGAAGGCAATTACGATGAAGATGCCAAGCGCAATGTAGACGTCCGAGTTCCTTATAATCCTTGAATTATCCATTCTGATCATTCATGTACCGGCTTTTCTCCCGGCTTCAGTTCCGGAGTTTTAGCATTTCCTTTTACCGGCAAAAGCTTCGCAGCCGGATTTCCGGAAATTGCTTTCAGGGCTTTCTGCTTTGATGCAGCCGCAAGGTCTCTTGGCCTGATCTTTATTTTAGCGTCGACAAATTCCGGAATATTGAATGATTCCAGCATCCTGTCGTAAAGTGAAGGATCTTTCTGGGGCAGGACAAATGGCTTACCCTGGTTCCCGAGAGAATCGATATGAGCAAAATAGGGCCTGGCTGTCCTGCCATCAATCCGCTTGCTGCTGAATACCAGCCACCTGCTGTTGGCCGACCAGGTATGATAGCTTTCCGTCCTGTCGCTGTTAACGTTCATAGCTGACGAAATGCCTGTTTTCATATCCAGCATCCACAGATCAGCCTCCTGGTGCCATATCGGGAACGTTCCGTAATCATGGATGGTGAACACAAGGTATCTTCCATCAGGTGATATCCTTGGGAATGATACACTTTTATTGATAGCCGAAGCATTGAATACGATCTCACTTTCACCGAATGTTCTGTTCTGCGTATCAAATGACTTCCTCATGAGATCATAATGAGTTCCGGTTATATCGTCAAATTCAGGATTTGAAGCTGATTTATGCGGCAGGGCCCTGCAGTAATACAGGTATTTCCCGTCTGGAGACCAGGAAGGAAAAGTCTGAAGATATTTTGTTGTATCTCTGTCCGTGACTGTCAGGATTTCATTCTTTTCAGTGTCATAAATGATCAATGAGGACACAAGGTCGAAAACCTCAATGTTTTTCTCAGGTATTGAATAGAAACTCTGCCTGACCTGGTTTGACGAAAATGCCACAAACCTTCCATCCGGATTCCACGACGGATATGTAGCGCTTCCGGGCATCGCATCTATCTTTGGATCAGTTCTCGTAATTTTTCCGTCTTTAACGAAATAGGTACCGCCGAGCGATCCCCTGATATGGATCATGAATCTGTCGGCCCTGTTCCGGTTGAACGAATGACAATTAGCGCAGTTCTTTTCCATTATCTGGTTATCGAAAATGGGTGTCTCCTCGAAGCTTTCGATCGACCTCTGGATAATCCGGATGTGAGACCAACTGTAATAGCCCGGGTAAATAAGGCGGTATGCAAGATATGGATCAATCCGGTCCTTCGATACAAACAGGTAAACCGGATCAAACTTCTGATGTAAGTCGCTTCCCTTCTTATATGACCAGATTTGAATCTTAATAGTGTCTCCGGTGCTGCCTGCTGTCAGTTTCTTCCAGGCTTTTTCAGGAAATCTGATTGTCCCGTCTGAAGAATTTAGCTTTAACTGATAATCACCTTTGCCGGAGTATACTGTCGCGCTGAAATACCTTCCTTCCTCCATGATTCGGAAATTCATCGGGGCGATATTTGGAGGTATAGTAATATCAGAATAATCCGGATCGGTTGAAGGCTTACGGTCTGTGTTAATTGCCTTTTCATTGATCCCTCTGCTGCAGCCTGAAGATATCAAGATCCAGATAATAACTATCATAATCCTATGCAGCCTTTTAACCAATTCCATGCCCGCCTTTTAAACTATTTTATTGATGACAATCAGATCGGTTTACAGGGGAATAAAGGTAGAATTAAATTTATTAAAAGAATCCGCTAAACTTTACTTTTACACCTCACCCTAAATGAAGCTTAGAAAATGGCCAATCAACCACCCTCTCCCGACGCCTCAACATCTTTTTATTTTTTTCTTCTCTCTTTCTTTCTTTCTTTGACCGCCCAAAGAAAGAAACAAAGAAAAGGCGCCGAAAATGACAACTGAAGGACATTTTGTCCACCCGCTGCTCTATTCCTTCCCGCCACCAAAATGCCTTCAGTTCGCACCATTTTCGGGTTGCCACCGCACATTGAATCTCAAACATTTCAAATTATGGATAGGGCTCTGGATTTCAAACGGCCTCAGAGAATTTTGGGATTGAGCGAATGTTTTAAAGCTTGCTGTGGTGGCCAAGAGTAAGCAATACTGTTTGAGGAGTCCGAAGGACGACGAGTTGTATTGCGTGGGCAAGCTTTAAAACAGAAGCCCCAAAATTATCTGCAGCCTTGAATTTTCTTTGATTACTTTCTTTGTTTCAAGACAAAGAAAGTAATA
>JAUZNW010000221.1 GCA_030706785.1 Bacteroidota bacterium
CCTGGCCCCGATGGCATTTGCATTCAACGGCGCATTCTGCACCCCTCCTTCAGCGCTGACATGTGCTCCGATGTATTTCATGTTACTGACTTTTTGGATGATTTATTATTATATAACAATCCAGATCTGGAAATCATTTATTAAAGGCGACGGGCGTCGGGCGACAGGCTGCTGGAAGTCTTGCTCCCTCTCCTGGCTCCCGCCCCAGGCTCCATGTATATATCTCCTATCGCCTATAATACATTATACATCAGTAATAGCTCGATCCGTCCCAGCAATGTGTACAAAGTTTTTCCTTTGGCAATCCTATAGCTTCAACCAGATCATCAAGACGCTGGTAAATAAGACTGTCAAGATCAAGAGTATCAGCGATCTTGGCAACCATTTTCTTATGCTTTTCCGAATCAGGATCTGAATACTCACTCAAATCACCAGAATCACCTCCAAGCTGGAAAATTGCCTTCCGCCCTGCAAGTTCCAGAGGAGTTCTTGACTGTGAAAAATTCAGGAATTCGCACGGGAAAAGCAGCGGGGGACATGCAATTCTCATGTGCACCTCGGCGGCGCCTGATTTTCGGAGATCGATGGTATTGTCTTTAAGTTGAGTACCCCTCACAATACTATCATCAAGAAATACTATCTTCTTTCCTTTGATGACCGCCTTGTTCGGTATCAGCTTCATTTTTGCGACCAGATCCCTCTGGGCCTGGTCCTGAGGCATAAAGCTTCTGGGCCATGTAGGGGTATATTTTGAATATGCTCTTTTGTAGGGAATCTTCTTTTCATTACCGTATCCTAAAGCATGACCCACTCCTGAGTCAGGGATCCCGCAAACAAAATCAGCATCAACAGTATCTCTTCTTGCCAGGGCGGCACCGCACCTGTTACGGCATTCGTCCACGTTAATTCCCTCGTAGTATGACGGCGGGTAGCCGTAATAGACCCAGAGGAATGAGCATATCTGCATTTTATCGCCTGGCTTTCGCAGCTGCGTAAATCCATCGGCTGTAATGTGCACAATCTCTCCCGGTCCGAGAAAATAATCGGACTCATAGCCGGTATTTGGGAATGAACTGGTTTCAACAGCCACTGCGAAGGCCTCTTCTTTTTTCCCGATAACAACCGGTGTTCGCCCAAGCTTGTCCCTGGCTGCAATTATCCCGTCGCCGGTCAGGATCAGAATAGAACATGATCCTTTGATTGATTCATATACATTCTCGATACCTGATACAAAATTGTCTTTTTCACATATGAGGTTTGCCACAACCTCGGTAGGATTTATGTTGCCTTCAAAATTCTCTGTAAAATGGATCTTCTTTTCCAGGAATTTTTTTTCGAGGTCCTCAAGGTTAAGTATCCTCGCAACAGTTACTATTGCAAAACGGCCAAGGTGAGAATTGAAAAGTATCGGCTGGGGATCCGTGTCACTTATAATTCCGAGTCCGGAATTGCCGCTGAATTCATTCAGTTCATCCTCAAATTTGTTTCTGAAGTAGGCATTTTCAAGGTTGTGGATTGACCTGCGAAACCCTTTCTGAGGAACGATAAATACCATGCCCGCGCGCTTGGTCCCCAGATGGGAATGGTAATCTGTCCCGTAAAAAACATCCCCTACGCATCCGGTCTTAGACACAACACCAAAAAAGCCACTCATATAATTGAATATTAACTTATTAGAAAAAATATCGTCATTGGTAAAATTAATCATTGGATCGGAATTTTTATTATTTGTCAGGATATTATTAGCTTTGCATCAATAATTATTTTAAATACAACCTCATAATGGCAGACACAAACACAATCACTCCGGTTGAACAGCCTAAGAAAAAAAGCGCACCTATTGCCATGATTTTCACAACAGTGATCCTGGCAGCAGCACTTATTTTCCTGGTTGTCATGTATTTTGATCAAAAGAACAAGATGGTCGAAATGGAAACTGTGCTTACCCAGGAGAAGGACTCCCTGCAAAATGAACTCAGATTGATGGCACATGGGTATGATACACTGAAAACGGACAATGATACCCTGATGGCAAACCTTCAGAGGGAGAAAAACAGGATCACTCACCTGCTGACACTACATGCGTCTGACGCTCAGCTTATTAAAAGGTACAAGAGCGAGATCGGAACGATGAGGGAGATCATGAAAAGCTACATAGTTCAGATAGATTCCCTTAACACAATCAATAAGCAGCTCACAGCTGAGAATGTCGGCATTAAGCAGCAGATAACGCAGGTCCAGAGTACTAATGTGGAACTTACGAAGGCAAAGGAAGAGCTTTCTTCAAAGGTTGAAGTTGCCTCTGTCATTCAGGCAAAGGATATCAATGCGGTTACGCTTAACAAGAAACGGAAGGAAACAACAAGGCTGGCCAATATTGACAAGCTGAGGATCTGCTTCACCCTGCGTGAAAATCCGATCGCCGCACCCGGTGAAAAGGAAGTGTTCATGAGAGTTATCCGGCCCGATTCACTTGTAATTACAACCAGCTCTGACAATCTTTTCGATTACAAGGGCAATAAACTGGTCTATTCAGCAAGCCGTCTGGTGGACTACATGAACCAGGATATTGAAATGTGTATTTTCCTCGATAATACCGGCGACTTTATAGTCGGAAACTATAATGTGGAGCTGTACCTTGAAAACAATATTATAGGCCGTACAACCTTTGCGCTGGCCAAGAGATAGAGAGCTCAGTCCTGTGGAAGCATAAGTTCGGAAATAACATTGTCCGAGATCATTTTACCCTGGTTCGTAAGGATCAGGGTTTTTTTATCCTGCTTCATCAGTCCGTAATTGATGTATTTCCCTGCTAGGTTGACTATGTAATCATAACCTTCCTTATCGAATGTCTTTTCAACATAATCGAGATCTATGCCCCACATTGTGCGCAGGGAGGTCATAATGTACTCATTGAACCTTGTTTTTTTATCGAGCTCCTCCCTTTCAAAGAGAAGCTCCCCGGAATTGACCGATTTAACGTATTTCCTGACATTACGTACGTTCCACTGGCGGGAATACCCGTTGAATGAATGGGCTGACGGCCCAAGACCCAGGTATCTGACCTGTTTCCAGTAATTGGAATTGTGGATTGAAAAATAGCCTGGCCTTCCGAAATTTGATATCTCGTAATGAACGAATCCTTCTGCGGATGCTTTTTCAATAAGAAGGTTGAACTGTGATGAACTTTCCTCCTCATCGATTTCAGAAAACATTCCTTTTTCCTTCATCCTCCAGAAAACAGTTCCGGGCTCAATTGTAAGGTGATAAGCTGATAAATGCTGAATATTGTAAGAGAATGTCCGATCGAGATTCGATGAAAGATCATTCAGAGTCATGCCTGGTATCCCATAGATCAGATCAACAGTGACATTACCGAATCCGGCTTTAAGGATCTCTTCAAGTGCAAATGCAGCCTGAGCCGAATCATGCCGGCGGTTCAGCAGCTTAAGGTCAGCATCTCTCCATGATTGAATACCCAGACTCACCCGGTTTACCCTGGTCTCTTTCAGCTCTCTGACATAGTCAGGGTTAATATCATCAGGATTAATTTCAATCGTTATCTCACTGTTCTGATCAACCGGATAAAACCTTTCAATTTCATGCAGTATTCTGCCTATTTCCCTGACTGTAAGAAGGGAGGGTGTTCCTCCTCCCAGATAGATTGTTGATACAACCTCATTTCCGAGATAGTCTTTTCTGGTGGAAGCTTCCTTCAGGAGGGCATCTATATAAATACTATTATCCGAAGATGCCATTACATGATAGAAATCGCAGTACGCACACATCTTTCTGCAATACGGGATATGTATATAAATGCCAGCCATCTGAACTTATGAATCTGCTAAAATTATAAAGAAATTGTCATTCTAATACCTATTTTTGCACCAAACTGATAAAATGATAAGGAACAATATTTTTTCAATTCTTACGTCGCTTATAATCCTTTATTTAAGCATGGCAAATGCAAAAACTTTTGAATATGCAGGACTTTTTGATATCCCCTACCTTGACAAGTTTGTGCATTTCGGTCTTTATTTTGTATTCATGTCCGTAATAATCTACGAACACAAGAATTTCTTCAGCGATACACGTAAAATCATTCTTGTAGCCTTGATACCAATATGTTTCGGGATCATTATGGAGCTGATGCAAACGGGATTAACCTCAACCCGTACTGGAGATGTTATTGATGCAATGTTCAATACAGGGGGAGTTGCGGCCTCTGTTTTTCTCTGGCTCTTTATCAGGCCATACAAGAGCAAAAATCTTAAATAAACACCTTACCGGTATCGCCAGCTGTCTTAACGAGTTTGGCCACAGTCTTACTCTTATACAGCTTTACCAGTTCCGCTCTGATCCTTGAATAACCATCATGAACAGGGCAAGATTTTTTGCTCTTCCGCACTTCGGAACAGTATCCG
>JAUZNW010000222.1 GCA_030706785.1 Bacteroidota bacterium
CGTCTTTAAAGAAGCCAAATCACTTGGCATGATCTGCGATCTTTTAGTAGGATCCGGATGGCCTTTCGGTGCAGAATATCTCGAGGGAGAAGAACGGTCGCAGATCGTTGTGATCGGTGTAAAAAAGATCAAAGGTCCGGTTGATTACGAAATTTCACAATATGAGATCTTCAGGGAAGCTGATCCAGCAGTAAGTTCTCCCTTCCCTGGCAGAACAATGGAGCTCCTTTCGCTTAAGCTGACTCCTGATCCGCTTGATGATCTTGACAAGGTCAGGGAACTGCCTCCAGATTTTACCAACGGCGCTTTAAAATTATCTGTCCCTGCCGGGAAATTTGCATTGTATGCTCTCGTTAAAATCAACGGATTCATGCAGGTTATCAATGGCGCTCCGGGAGCAACCGGACCGGTGCTTAACCACTACAATACTGAAGCGCTTAAGCGTTATCTGAACAGAATGTCCGGCACAATTGAGAAAAGAACCGGCCCTCTTTCCCTGAATATCCGTGCTTTATTCACCGACAGCATGGAGCTGGAGGGTTCCAACTGGTCAGCTGACATGATGGATGAATTCCGGAAAAGGCGGGGCTATGACCTGTTCCCTTTCCTGCCCTTTGTACTGTTCAAAACAGGCGCTATGGGCAATGTCACCGACCTTAAATATGGTGTTTCTATATCTCCTGAAATTGAAGCCGTCATCTGCAGGATGAGGTATGATTTCGAGCTGACAAAGGCTGAGCTTCTCGAGGAACGGTTTGTGAAGACCTTTGCCGGATGGTGCAGGGACCTTAAGGTCAGATCGAGAGCCCAGGCTTACGGCCGCAGCTTTTTCCCCCTTGAAAGCAGCTTTTATTATGATATCCCGGAATGCGAATCATGGACCACTAACTGGCTTAAGCACAGGCCCGGTGAAGAGATGCCTGAGGATGATTACCGGCGCGGCAGGGCTTATACTATGATTAACAAATACGTTTCATCGGCTGCCAACCTGACCGGAAAAAGGCTTGTCAGCTGTGAGGAAATGACCGACACCTATACAGTCTTCAATACAACCCCTGAGGACCTTAAGATCGGAGGTGACCAGAGTGCCATCACCGGCGTGACACATTCTGTCTTTCATGGATTCAACTATTCTCCACCCGAGGCTCCGTACCCGGGATGGCTGAGATATGGCGGCTATTATAATGAGAATAACACCTGGTGGTCCTATTTCCATCTTTACAATGAGTACAAAGCCAGGCTTTCGGCTGTCCTTCAGAATGTTACAATGTATACCGACATTGCCATTCTGCCTCCGGACGATGATATGTGGGGGAATACCGGTGCACAGAATGAACCATTCCCTTCATCGGCTTATATCAGTTACTTTACTCTCATCTGGGAAGCGATGAACAAGAACGGTAACGGATGTGATTATGTTTCACAAAGAGTGATCAGGGATTCCGAAATAAAGAATGGAATGATACATTTTGGCCCGAAAAGATACAATACTCTTTTTATGGTACGTATTGACAGCCTGAACCCTGACACGGCAGCGAAACTTCACCAGTTTGTCAGCTCGGGAGGAAGGATATTCTGCATTGATACAATACCCTCCAGATCATTGGGCTGGAATGATCATGCTGCAAGAGACAGGGAAGTGACAGATCTGGTAATAAAAATGAAATCTTTCCCGGACAGGTTCGTACTGCTTGAAAGACCTGAAAAAGATTTTATTGGCTGGTACCGTGGCATCCAGCAAAAATTCGGCATTGAACCTCATATCCTTATAGAAAAGCCTGATCCTTTCCTCATGCAGAACAGGTACAAGGCTGATGACGGGTCTGAATTCTTCTTTATTATTCATTCACACTTACATAAATCTCATTCAACAAGGATCTCATTTCCGGAGAAAATAATCAAGAACAGGCATGGCTGGATCTATGACCCGATGGACGGTAACAGGTACCGGATACGGCTTGACAGCAATAATGGCATTGAACTTGATCTGGGACCTTCTGAATCCATGCTTTTCGTCTTTAACCGTGAGAAAGCCGGCCCTGACTGGCATCCGCGTCCTGCTGGAAGTACATCGGAAAAAGCAATTTCCGGAGGCTGGGTAGCTGAGTTCAGGCACTGCCATGATGGCTCTGTCAGGGAGGAAAGGCTGGATAAGCTTGCAGACCTCAGAGAACTTCCTGATTATGTTAATTTTGCAGGGACGGTTATTTACAGGAATTCCATCATGATCTCCGATCCTAAACCCCGGTTCCTGAATCTTGGAAAAGTATATGGCGTTGCAGAGGTAAAAGTTAACGGGACCGATTGCGGAGTCAGATGGTACGGGCGAAGGATCTTTGATCTGGCTGACAGGCTTGTGCCCGGTGAGAACCTGATCGAAATAAAAGTTGTGACCACGATGGGTAATTATATGAAATCCCTGAAGGACAATCCCATCGCTCAGTACTGGACAAATGAAAAAAATAAGGTCCAGCCTCTTCAGTCAATGGGCCTGATTGGACCTGTAACGCTATATTGATTTTACACCCGGACTGCAAGACCGCAGGACAGCAATACTGCAGGACCGTAAGACAAAATACAAACTGACATGAAACTTATTACTCTATCTCTGATTACCGCATTCCTGTTATCAACCCAAATTCTGCTCTCAAAGGATTACAATGCCAGCTTATTCGGAGTAAAGTCCAACGGAACAACACTAAACACCACTTCAATCCAGAAAGGGATTGACTTCATTCATGAGAACGGTGGTGGAAGGCTGGTATTCTATGTGGGAAGGTACCTTACGGGAACGATATACCTGAAATCGGATGTAACCATCCAGCTTGAGGAAGGAGCTATACTTGTCGGTTCATTGAATCCGCTGGATTACGGCCAGAATTTCAACTGGACGGCAATGATCTTTGCCCTGGGACAGAATAATATAGGCATTACCGGCAAGGGAGTCATTGACGGTCGCGGATTTGAGGTAGCAAACAATCTTGTCGATCTGATCCACAAAGGAGTGATAAACGATCCGTTGAAATATGACCGGCCGAGTGAAACCATACGTCCTCAGAATATTTACTTCCGCGGATGCAGGAATGTGAGAATCGAGGGCATCACCCTCAGGGATCCCGGGAGCTGGAATCAGCAATATGACCAGTGCAGGAATGTGGTGATCGACAGGATTATGATTGACAGTAAATCATACTGGAATAATGATGGTGTGGATATTGTCGACTGCGACAGCGTGAGTGTCACAAATTCATATTTTGATGCTGCTGATGATGGCATCTGCTTAAAATCCAACTCAGCTGATTTTGTCTGCCAGAATGTTTACATACATAACAATACAGTCAGGACTAGCGCCAATGGTATCAAATTCGGAACCGCATCCTACGGAGGATTCCGCAATATCCGGATTATCAGGAACTTTGTTTTTGACACTTACAGATCGGCGATCACTTTTTCAGCAGTTGACGGTGGATTTGTTGAGGATGTTATTGTCGACAGCCTCAGATCTGAAAATACCGGCAATGCAATTTTCCTCAGGATAGGAGAACGGAGGGAAGGTAAAAAGGGAAAGATGAACAATATTTCAATTTCCAATCTTTATGCTGAGATCCCTGCCTCCAAGCCTGATGCAGGATATAATTTTGAAGGTCCCGTTGAGGATATGCCAAGGAATATCTCTCCCTCGTCGATTGTGGGAATGCCGGATGCCTTCATTGAGAATGTCACGTTGAAGAATATCGAGATCCACCACCCAGGCGGAGGGAATCCGGCTTTTGCTAAGGTCGGACTGGATGAGCTGGGCAAAGTACCTGAAATGCAAGCCAGCTATCCCGAGTTCTCAATGTTCAGGGAACTCCCTGCATGGGGATTCTATATCCGTCATGCAAGGGGGATTACCTTTGATAATGTGGTACTGACCTGTGAAAGAAAAGATTACCGGACAGCGATAGTCATGGATGATGTCCATGATTCCTCTCTGAAAGGATTAAAAGTAAACGAGCCCGGAGTGAAGAAGGTGCCTGTATTCCTGAATGCCACTACCGGGATAAAAACGTACAAATAAACATAATACTGACGATGATTCTTTTAATGTCGTGAAATTTAAATGGAAGTAGTTTACGTGTGTTATCTTTGTTTAACCAGAAAAGGATTTGATGTGCATTCTATAAGGGCTTACAATTAACCTGGCTGACAGTACCTGTTCAATAAATCTCATGGTGGAAACCAGCAACAAGAATAGTAAATACGATACACAACAAATAAAACGCAAAATATTATGAAAACCAGAAACCTTCTCAGAGTAATTATGGCGACCGTGATCATTTTCACTTCTGCAGTCTGTAAGATCAC
>JAUZNW010000223.1 GCA_030706785.1 Bacteroidota bacterium
ACCTTTATTACACATCTGCTTAATGCATTATTACTTTCTTTGTCTTGAAACAAAGAAAGTAATCAAAGAAAATTCAAGGCTGCAGATAATTTTGGGGCTCCTGTTTTAAAGCTTGCCCACGCAATACAACTCGTCGTCCTTCGGACTCCTCAGACAGTATTGCTTTCTTGAGGCCAACGCAGCAAGCTTTAAACCAGTCGCTTATTCCCAAAATTCTCTGAGGCCTTTTGAAATCTAGAACTTTGGTAATGCTTAGAAATAATAAGAATTAAACGTGCGATGGCAAACCGAAAATGGCGCGAACTGAAGGCATTTTGGTGGCGGGAAGGCATTGCGTAGCGGGCAGATAAAATGTCCTTCAGTTGTCATTTTCGGCGCCTTTTCTTTGTTTCTTTCTTTGGGCGGTCAAAGAAAGAAAAAGATGAAAAAGAAAGAATGAAAAAACCAGCCTACTATAAGAATATTAACTACATGCTCCAATCAAAGAATGACTATATTTGCTGTTTAAAATTTAAGAACAAAAGCTGAATCGGTGCAGGAGAAGATTTTAATACTTGATTTCGGATCACAATATACTCAGCTTATAGCCAGACGTATACGTGAACTGAATGTCTTTTGTGAAATTCATCCGTACAATCATTTTCCTTCTCCTGATCAGAGCGTAAAGGGTGTGATCCTTTCCGGAAGCCCTTTTTCGGTAAGGGAAAAGAATGCTCCAAATCCCAATCTTACAGACATTAAAGGTAAGATACCACTGCTGGGGGTCTGTTATGGTGCCCAGCTTCTTGTCCATAACTTTGGAGGCAATGTTCAACCATCAAAAACAAGGGAATACGGACGTGCAAACCTGGTACTCATCAGCGAAAATGATCCTCTTTTCAGAAATATTAAACCCGGTACTCAGGTCTGGATGTCACACGGGGACACGATCGAAAGGATACCTGAAAATTATGAAATAACAGGCTCAACCTCAGATGTGCTGGCGGGAGCTTACAGGATCAGGGAGGAAAAAACATGGGGAATTCAATTTCATCCCGAGGTGTACCATACAACTGACGGGATGACCCTGCTCAGGAATTTTGTGGTTGATATATGCAATTGTTCCCAGACCTGGACACCCGATTCATTTATTGACTCATCAATCCGGAATCTCAGGATTACGCTTGGAAATGATAAGGTTATCCTGGGAATCTCCGGGGGAGTAGACTCAACAGTAGCTGCAACTCTGCTTAACAGAGCAATAGGAAAAAATCTTAACTGTCTTTTTATTGATAACGGGCTTCTCAGGAAAAATGAATTTGAAACTGTTTTGGGATCATATAATGAGCTTGGGATCAATGTGATAGGAGTAAAGGCTGAAGATAGATTCCTCGACCAGCTTGAAGGAGTTGTTGATCCTGAAAAAAAACGCAAGATAATAGGAAGGGTTTTCATTGAGGTTTTCGAAGGGGAAGCACATAAGATAAAAGGTGTTAAATGGCTGGCCCAGGGCACCATATACCCGGACGTAATAGAATCTGTCTCGGTTAACGGTCCGTCAGCGACTATAAAATCACATCACAATGTAGGAGGCCTGCCTGAGAAAATGCACCTGAAGGTAGTTGAACCCTTGCGTCTTCTGTTCAAGGACGAGGTGAGAAGAGTAGGACGTGCCCTTGGCCTGCCGGATCAGATACTTAAAAGACATCCTTTTCCCGGTCCCGGACTTGCAATAAGGTTGCTTGGCAAAATGTCGAGGGAGAACCTGAACAGGCTAAAGGAAGCCGATCAGATATTTATCGATCTGCTAAAAAAACACGGACTGTATGATTCAGTGTGGCAGGCAGGTGTAATTCTGCTGCCGGTGCAGTCGGTTGGTGTAATGGGTGATGAGAGAACATACGAAAATGCAGTTGTATTAAGGGCTGTTGTTTCAACGGATGGTATGACTGCCGACTGGTCACACCTTCCTTATGATTTCCTTGGACTCGTTTCAAATGAAATAATTAATAAAGTAAAAGGTATTAACAGGGTTGTTTACGATATAAGTTCGAAACCTCCCTCAACAATTGAATGGGAATAACTGAGAAATGGAACATTTATTCTCTTTCATTGTTTGAAATTATGAAGTAAATAGTAGTATAATGGCACAATTCCTCTCCTTGGTCGTCTGAGAAGTTCTACCCCCAACCCCCTGAAGGGGGCAATTATTAAGTCCCCCTTAGGGGATTTAGGGGTAAAAATCCACAGAGAAGACACAACGGACCACAGAGGTAAAAACTAATGTAACATGATGATACGAAAGACAATAACAATTCTTGGATTCATAATATTAAGTATTATAAATCAATCAGTTTCAGCTCAAGCCCTGAATGAGAATGCATTCAAGATTGGCAGAACTCTTAACCTTATCGATGCGTATTATGTTGATACTGTTAATCTTGACCAGCTGTCCGAAAAAGCTATCGTTGAAATACTCAAAAACCTTGACCCCCATTCAGTCTATATTTCAGCAAAGGATGTAAAGGAGATGAATGAGCCGCTTAATGGCAACTTTGAAGGGATTGGTATACAGTTCAACCTGCTTCGCGATACGATAATTGTCGTGGAACCCATCCCAGGCGGGCCTTCAGAAAAGGTAGGACTACATGCAGGCGACAGGATAGTTACAATTGACGGAGAAAAAGTAACAGGCGTTGGCATATCGACCACGGGGGTCAGGAAAAGACTGATGGGGATGAAGGGTACAAAGGTAAATCTGAATGTCTACAGAAAGGGTGAACCGAAGCTGCTTGATTTTACTATTGTCAGGGATAAAATTCCTATAACCAGCGTCGATGCGGCCTATATGCTTGATAAGGAAACAGGCTACATAAAGCTTAACAAGTTCGCTGCCACAACCAACCAGGAATTTTCAGACTCACTTAACGCCCTGAAAAAAGAAGGATTTAAGAACATAATTATTGACCTGCGGGGTAACGGCGGAGGTTATATGGTAGCAGCGACTGATATCGCTGATAAATTCTTTCCAGGCAAAAAACTACTTGTATATCTGAATGGCCGTAAAACACCAAAACAGGAATATGTTTCGTTAGGAGGAGGCATATTGTCGAATGCAAGAGTTGCAATCCTGACCGATGAAGGCTCTGCCTCAGCCAGCGAGATCCTTGCCGGAGCTCTTCAGGACTGGGACCGCGGTTTAATTGTAGGAAGGAGAACCTTTGGCAAAGGACTGGTCCAGAATGGATTTTACCTGCCGGATGGCTCCATGATCCGGCTTACAATTGCCAGGTACTATACTCCAACCGGAAGATCAATACAGAGGCCATATAATGAAGGGTATGATAAATATATTGAGAACTTCTACAAAAGGTACACCGACGGTGAACTTATGACTCCCGACAGCATTCATTTCCCTGATTCACTAAAATATAAGACTCTTGTAAATAAAAGGATCGTTTACGGAGGAGGAGGAATTATGCCTGACCTGTTTGTTCCTGCAGACACTGCAAATTACACCGATTACTACAGAAGCCTTATAAGAAAAGGGCTTTTCAATTCCTTTGCGCTTGAATATTCGGATAAAAACAGGAAATCAATAACTTCCGGATATAAAACATTTGATGACTTCAGGAATAAGTTCAATTTTACAAAGGAAGATGTTGATGCATTTATAAAGAAGGCTGAAGATTCCGGTGTAAAATATGATGGAGCACAGTTTACCAGGTCACGTGATGAGATCCTTCGGATACTGAAGGGGCTTGTCTCGGCAAATATCTGGCAAAGCAACGAGTATTACCGGATTGTTAATGAAAATGACGTTGTGATCGAAAAAGCACTAAAAGTTATCAACGACAAAGTGCAATACAATAAATTATTGGGCGTTAAATAATTTCATCTTTCGGCCATATTTCAGGGATGAAATGCATCGCAAAAACCCTTTACGGACTTGAAGAGGTCCTTGAAAAGGAACTAAAGGCTCTTGGCGCTTCGGATATAGTACCTCTGAACAGGGCAGTTGCATTTACAGGCGACACTGGATTATTGTATAAATCAAATTATTGCCTGAGGACAGCCCTGTCAGTCCTGGTTTCAATTTCCGAATTCAGTATCAGGACTCCCCAGGATCTCTATAAAAAAGCCTTATTGATCGATTGGGGTCAGTTGCTTGATAATAAGAATACTATTTCCATTGTACCCGTAATCAATTCACGTCATTTCAAACATTCAGGCTATGCGGGTCTTCTTTTTAAAGACGCGATAGCTGACTGGTTCCGGAGTAAAACCGGCAGGCGCCCCTCAGTAAACAGCGAAAATCCTGATATAGTTTTCAACCTTCATATAAGCAACGAATCAGTGAC
>JAUZNW010000224.1 GCA_030706785.1 Bacteroidota bacterium
GAGCAGCGATAACAATAATCGTAAGAGATGAAATCCCTACCAGAAACCAGACAGGCGTAATAAATGGTTTTGGGATGAGGAATAAAACATCAATTGTTCTAAGGCTTGACGGCCATTTTATAAGAATATAAAGTGATAGATAATAGAACAAATCCCGGAAAGCGAAGGTCCAAAGAAAGAAAATTACCCTCTCAAGCCAGGTGCTCCCCACAAAGTAAGCGATAAGAACCAGCATTATGATAGTAGCTGCCTCACGAGTCATCTCGATCTTAAGATACTTGGGTGATATTTTTTCAACTGATTCCCGGTTAGACTCAGAATCCAGCATACTTCAAAGAGTTGATTTTTCAAAAATTATGATCATTAAATAAGCTTATCTTTAACTATCGATCACTCAAATTTAATATGTTGACACAAATAATAATCCAGAATCATTAACCTTTTAAATAATCCGTATAAGAAATTATTGCCGATGAATTCGAAAGAAAGAGTGCTTAGAGCACTGCGGAAAAAAGAGGGCAATCCTGACAGGATACCTATACAATTCGACCTATGCAGGAAGCTTACCCGGGATTTCGGAAAGAAGCTTGGAATCGAGCCTGATTATGCCCAATCATACTATGAAGACCTGACCTACAGGATCTCAGCCAATGAGATCAGGACAAGGCTTGGAAGTGATTGTGTGGTAGTAGGTGGTACCGTTCGGGAGGGCTTTATTCCGGAAACAATCGAAGGAGACATAACACTTAATGAATTCGGCATGTACATGAAACCAACTCTCCTTTATGTTGAGGTGGTAAAATGCCCCCTTGATGGTGCTGAGAGCGTCGCTGATATTAATAACTACAGGTTCCCCGATCCTTATGCTAAAGGCAGATTCACCAAGGCAGAGAGAGACATCGCACGCTTTGGCAGGGAGTACTTTGTAATCGGGGATGTCGAGATCTCGCTTTTCGAGATGGCGTGGCATCTGACAGGTCTCGAGAAGTACATGATCGCAATGATTTATGACGAATCCTGGCTGGAACCACTTAATGACAGGATTGAGGAATGGAGCACGGGACTTGCGCTTCAGCTCGTGAAAGCCGGAGTTGATGCCATCTGGTTCGGCGAGGATCTCGGCAGCCAGACATCCACGCTTATATCACCTGAGGACTGGAGGAAAAGATTCAAACCACGGCATAAAAGGATGATTGACCGGTTGAAAAAGGAGAATCCGGACTTAATAATCATCATGCATTCCGATGGAGCAGTTGCGCCGCTTATCGACGATTTCATAGAAATCGGCGTCGATGTTTACAATCCTGTTCAGCCAAATGTTGCCGGATCCGATCCAAAAGAGCTTAAGGATAAATATGGTGACAGGATCTGCTTTTTCGGAGGGATCGACCAGCAGCATCTTCTTCCATCAGGTGATTTGAAAATGATTCGGGAAGAAATAAAAAGAAGAATCAGCATTTTTGGAAAGAACAGGGGCTATCTCCTGGCACCAGCCCATATTCTCCAAACTGATGTTTCAGTTGAGACTATAGAAGCGATGATTGATGCGGTAAGAAATTTGAATGTTTGAAAATGGACCAATTTGAAAATGGGGGGTTATTTGAAAATTTGAAAATGAGATAATTTAAAGATGAAATTCTCAGATTTTCAAATCGGGTACAGCTCCGGTTTTATTTTTTCAATGTAGAGTTTATTAAGGTCATTTCTCATCTGCTCTCTCAATTTATGAAATTCACCCATGATAAATTCCTCTGTTCCGCCGAGGAATGAAGGATCAACATATCCCATGTGAAGGCGATGCTTCACCTTTCCGGGGAAAACCGGGCAGACTTCATTTGCCTGATCACATACTGTAATTAAAAAATCCCAATCCTCATTGAGGTACAGATCAACCGGCTTTGGGTAATTATGACTTATGTCAATGCCGATCTCAGCCATTACTCTGATCGCTCTTTTATTAACTTCATTGCCCGGAAATGTACCAGCCGAACAGACCTCAAGCCTCTTATCGAAGGACTTAAGAAACCCCTGAGCCATCTGGCTCCGGCATGCATTGCCGGTACAAATAACCAGTATCCTGATCTTTGATTTCATCATCTAATACCCAACCATAAAAGTTAACGAAGATAGTATATCTTCAGGAACTGAGGAAACCTAAACGAAGTCAGGAACATCATGTTTTCTTCTCATTGATTGCCTTTTTCTTCAGGTTCCTTCATTTTCGCAAAATCCTTCAGCAGCTTTCTTACTGTTTTGAACCGCTCGTGGTCAATGCTGTAACGGACGTTGGGAGGTTCATAGGCTCCGGTGATGAGTCCGGCGCTTTTAAGTTCTGACATGTGCTGGGACACTGTCGATCCTGCAAGGGGGAGCTCCCTGGATATTTCATTGAAACAGCAGGAGTTTACCGAGGAGAGGTAGCGCAGTATAGCTATCCTTGCAGGATGTGAAAGCGCTTTTGCATACCTTGCAAGCTTTATATCATCCTTATCATAAGGTACTTTCCTGATAGAAGGCATAGGATCTTTGTTTTATGGTTTGAAAATCAATGAATTGCCACAACGTCTAACTGTTTGATATACTGAGTTTTTCCAGATAATACATTATATAGAATTCCTTCTTCTTCAACCTGTACTGCATAATAAACCTTGGATGCTCAAGCGGCTCAATACGGTTAAAGAAATGATATTGCCGGTTAATATCCGCAAGGAATTTATAATTCTTTCCCGTGCCCAGGCAAAACACCACATCCCTTTTTATCCCGAAATCAAGCTGTCTTTCAATTGAATCGACAACAAAATCAATTATCGCATCTGCTAATTCCCTGCTGTCGTAATAGTTGTAATTTAATTCTTTCCCTCTTGGCCCGGCCCTGGTAAATCCAAGAGGGCTTACTGCACTGATGAAATAGTCACTGTAAAATTTCCCGGGGCCGCCATATCTGTCGATCATTTCATAGATAAAGACTGAAGAAGTCTCGCGTGTTTTAAGTCCAGGGATTTCAAGTCCGCATTTTTCCTTCAGCCTTATGGTATCAGTAAATGGGAGTCCTGTAGCACCGGCTCCGAATCTCCCCGGATTAATGCCGAGGATCATATGGCGTGTCTTATTATCTGAATAATATTTCCTGTAAAACTTCCTGACCACCGAAAACACCTTAGGATCTTCCTGATAAGGATTCATGATGTTTATCCCTGAAGGTAAAATCCCTGAAAACTTAAGATTTCCATAGAAATCGATCACCCGCTCGCAAAATAATGCCATGCATTTACCGGTTTGACGGTTGTAAAAATAAGTATTTCAGAGTTAGTTAGCATATCATTGCTGTTCTAAAAATATTTAACTTTGGGCGCATTAAAAGTTCTTCACATTTAACAGATGACGGACTCACTGAGACCCTACGGGGATAAGCAGAAGGCATTCGATAAAAGGTATCTTGAAATGGCGTTGATCTGGGCGAGGAATTCCTACTGCATCCGCAGGCAGGTCGGAGCCCTGATCGTAAAAGGGAAAATGATTATATCTGACGGGTACAACGGGACTCCTGCGGGCTTTGAGAATGTGTGTGAGGATGAGAACAATGTTACGAAACCATATGTTCTGCATGCAGAGGCAAATGCTATCACCAAGGTTGCAAAGTCCCACAATTCGAGTGAAAATTCCACGCTTTACGTGACAACCTCACCCTGCATGGAGTGTGCAAAGCTCATCATTCAGTCGGGAATAAAAAGGGTGGTCTATTGCTGCCGCTACCGGATCACCGACGGACTTGATCTCCTGAAGAGAGCCTGTATTGAGCTGGTTTACATTGACCTTGAAAATGACATTTATGAGATACAATAATTCCAACAGAAGTGTTCTCCTGCCCCTGCTGCTTGCTGTAGCCATTGTAGCAGGAATCCTTATCGGTGTCAACCTCCCGAAGAAAACAGTGATTCCCCAGCAATCCGGTTTCAGGGCAAGGAACGATAAAATCAACAGCATTCTTAATATTATCGAGTCGGACTATGTGGATACGGTGAACCGCAAGGATCTTGTCGAAGCCGCTATTCCGGCCATTCTTAAGAAACTTGATCCGCACTCGGTATATATACCGGCCAAGGATCTTGCCCGGGCCAACGAACCGCTCCAGGGGAATTTTGATGGTATAGGAATATCGTTTTCCATGCTTACCGATACTATACTGGTGATCAGCACTATTCCTGGAGGTCCGTCAGAAAAGGTAGGTCTCATGCCGGGTGATAAGATAATTTATGTGAATGATTCACTTGTTGCAGGGAAACAGCTTAGCGATGAGAAAGTGATGGGGATGCTCAAAGGGCCAAAAGGCAC
>JAUZNW010000225.1 GCA_030706785.1 Bacteroidota bacterium
CTCTTGCAGAATACCGCGAATATGGAATGACATATGAAGGAAGACCGCTTGGAGTTTGCTTTGTCTCGAGCGCTGAAAATATTGCCAGTCTTGAGGAATTAAGAAAAAATAACCTCATTAAAACGGGGCTTCTCGAAGGGAGCTTTACCGGGAAACAGATCCCTTTTATCTGGCTGGCTTATAATGTTCACGGGAATGAATCAGCAGGGATGGAGACCGCAATGAAAACACTGTATACGCTTATTTCAGGATCTTATCCGGGTGTAAGCGACTGGCTGAAGACATGCGTAATTATAATCGATCCATGCCAGAATCCCGATGGCCGTGACCTGTATACAAGCAGGTTCACGAGTACCCGGAATCTGGTCCCCAATCCTGATGGGAATTCATGGGAACATAACCAGGGATGGCCAAGTGCTCGGACAAATCATTACATGTTCGATCTGAACCGTGACTGGACATGGCAGACTCAGGCAGAAACAAAGCAGAGGATTGAACTTTATCACCAGTTTATGCCACAGGTTTACGCAGACTTTCATGAGATGGGAGCCGAATCCACTTTCTTTTTCGCCCCCGGTGCAACTCCATGGCACGAGGTTATTACACCCTGGCAACATGAATTCCATAAACTTATGGGTGCCGGAAATGCTGCTTTGTTTGATGAAAAGTCAAAACTTTACTTCACAAAGGAAACCTATGATTTGTTTTGTCCGAGTTTTGGCGATACCTGGCCTTTGTTCAACGGTGCCATGGGCTTTACATATGAACAGGGCGGAAGCGGGTATTCCGGTCTGGCCTACAAGCGGGACTCAGGTGATACACTTACACTGAAGAAAAGAATTGATGGTCATTTTACTGCTTCAATGGCTACATTAAAGGTGTCATACGAAAACCGGGATAAGCTTATAACTGAGTTTAATAAGTTCTTTGCCGATAATAATGAGAAACCTTCATTTCAATACAAATCGATCATTATTAAAGGGACAAATCCTGAATCTGATATTAACGATCTTCTTGAATTACTGAAAAGAAACCAGATACGTTACACTTATGCGGGCAGTACGGGCAAGAAATATAAGGGATTTGATTATCTGGCAAATGGAGAAGGTGATGTTACACTGGAGAAGGGAGACATACTTATCAGCGCTTATCAGCCCGAGTCGCGTTTTGTTCAGGTACTTTTCGAACCCGACAGCAAAGCATCTGACTCACTGAGCTATGATCTCACTGCATGGGCTCTGCCTTATGCATACAATCTGAAAGCATTTGCTCTTACAGAGCAGATTAAGCCATCTGCTGAAAGGATTGAGCAGTCTGCCGTTGCTCCTTTGCAGATACATGAAAAGCCTTATGCTTATGCAGTTAACTTCGAAGGGTTCAGCGATCTGAGGTATATTTCAAACCTGCAGCTTAAAAATGTCAGGACGAGATATTCACTGAAAGCATTCTCCATCGCAGGAAACTATTTCAATCGCGGAAGTTTCATTATCACACGTGCTGATAATCTGAATATCGAAAAATCCTTAGATCAGGTTGTTACCGGCCTTGCAGTAAAATTCGGGATTAAGCTCGTTGCGGTTTCTTCCGGACTTGTTGATAAAGGAAAGGACTTTGGCTCTGACTATTCACCATTGATGAAGAAGATGAATGTTGCCATCCTATGCGGTGAAGGCACTTCATCAGGACAAGTAGGTGAACTATGGTATTTTTTTGAAAGAGAACTGGAATATCCGGTATCGCTTATCAACACAGTTAATGCTGAAAGCACGGATCTGAGAAATTATGATGTCCTGCTGGTGACTTCCGGAAGTTATTCAAGGTTGAAAGATACAGTTGCAAATTATGCAAGAAGCGGAGGAAGAGTTGTGTTGTTTGAAAATGCAATATCAGTGATGGCCACCAACAAATCAACAGCTCTTTTCAAGTCTGTTGAAAAGAGAAATGAAGAGCAGAAAGCTGCTGAAAAGAAAACAAGAAGTGATGACTCATCGCTTCTAAAAAAGTTTGGCGATGAAAGAAGGCATCTTCTCTCAGAAAGATCTGCTGCCAGCATCTACAGAGTGAAGATTGATACAACAGATCCGTTCGCTTTCGGTCTCAGGGACGACTGGTTCCTGTTGAAGCGAGCACAAGCTTATCCTTTCCTGACAAATGGAAGAAACATTGCCTATATACTTGAGAACAAGCCTGTTTCAGGTTTTGCAGGATATATATACCAGAAACAGATTAAAAACACCCTGGTCGTCGGATCCGAGGAATTAGGGAAAGGTGAGATTTTCTATGTTACAGATGATCCCTATTTCAGGGCATTCTGGAAAAGCGGAAGAGCACTATTATGGAACATAATTTTCAGGTGAGATAATTCCTGAACAAAGTTCTTCTTTCAATTTGTTTTATGTAAATTGAGACTTCTAACTGTGACCTGATTCTGAGCTCTTAGATTTGATGATTAATAGATTAATAGCATGTGGAATTTCAGGAAGATTTCTCGCTTACGTTCGGAATAACATTAAGACTTAGACTATTGGAGAGGAAGGCAGGTGTGCGTTATTTTTATTTCAATGTAAGGAAAGAACTAATTTGTTCTAAGTACCACCCCTTGCTTTCCTATCCATACCAGCCGGATCATTTAGTCATTTCGAATGAAGTAATTACCAAGCGATGCAATGAATACTGAATGAGGAATCCCCCTGATGACTAACCTGAACTTATAGTACATCGAATTCCCAAATAAGAATCAGAAGTCCTTGAAGCAGTACAATGGAGACAATTGTTAATCACCAGACAGGAAATAGATTAAAGTCACTTACAAAAGTCATTATTTTGAATAATTTTATTGTTATATTAATAACATTGTTATTTTATTAACAAATAAAATTGTATTTTTGCGTGGCTTTCAGAAACCAGCCAGCTTTAAGTTAATATTAATTTTCTCATAAGCTTGTAAATCAAGTAAATATGAAAAAGATCAAATCACCTGACGATCTCAGGAAATTAAGGGAGGAAATTCTGTCCAGGTCTCATACCAAGGATAGTTCCTCCAGCCGGAAAGTCAGGATTAGGGTTCATTCAGGAACAAGCGGCCTTGCATCAGGAGCAAAAGCAATCCTTGAGTTCATTTCCACAGAGCTTGAAAAAAGAAATATTGAGGCTGAAGTTATAAGGACCGGGGACCTTGGATACAGTTTTGCAGAGCCAACTATCGAAGTAACCCGTCCGGGAGAAGATCCGGTTGTGTTTGGCAATGTCGACAAGCTGAAAGCAGATGAGATCATAGAAAAGTACATTAAGAATGGTGATTACGTCGACGGTATATTACCGATTAATTACCGGGCCATATAAAAGCATAGGGAGGAAAACCAATGGGAAAAAAGAAAATGCAATTGCTCGTTTGCGGCGGAACAGGCTGCAGAGACCTCCATGGCGAGATGCTTCTTGACAATCTAAAGCTTGAACTTGAAGCAAATGCCCTTGAAAATGATATTCATGTAATTAAATCGGGATGTTTCGGACTCTGCAAACTCGGTCCGATAGTAAAAGTGATGCCGGATGATATAATATACACCAGGGTTACTCCAGATGATGCAAGAGAGATTGTGGAAGAACACCTTGTCAAGGGTCGGAAAGTTGAAAGATTGCTTTATAAGGATCCGGTAAACAGTAAGACTTTATCAAGGTCTTCCGATATGGCCTCCTATAAGAAACAGCTGAGGATCGTTCTCAGAAATTGTGGCATTATAGATCCGGAAAATATTGAAGAAGCAATAGCTCATGATGGATATGAGGCGCTTGCAAAGGTTCTCACACGAATGACTCCGGATGAAGTCATAAAGATAGTAAAGGATTCTGGTTTAAGGGGCAGAGGGGGAGGCGGATTTCCTACCGGGGTTAAATGGGAGATTGCCAGGAAAAACAAGGCAGATGAAAAATATGTGGTTTGCAACGCTGATGAAGGTGACCCTGGTGCATTCATGGACAGATCAGTACTTGAAGGAGATCCTCATGCAGTTCTTGAAGCTATGGCTATTTGCGGCTATTGCATTGAAGCTTCCAGGGGTCTGATATATATACGTGCTGAATATCCGTTGGCCGTCGCCAGACTGAAAACAGCCATAAGTCAGGCGCGTGAACTCGGGCTCCTGGGAGATAATATAATGGGGACAGGATTCAATTTTGATATTGATATCCGGTATGGCGCAGGTGCATTTGTTTGTGGAGAAGAGACAGCCCTGATCCATTCAATGGAAGGCTTAAGGGGTGA
>JAUZNW010000226.1 GCA_030706785.1 Bacteroidota bacterium
CTGTGTATCGCACCATCAACACCCCCGCCTCCCATGAGTGAGGAGTTGGCAGCGTTTACAATGGCATCAGCTTTGACTTTGGTGATATCCCCTCTTAGTATTTCTATCATTCTTTATAATCTTTAGAATCTTTTAATCAGTGAGCATGATCTCCTGTCGCCAGTCGCCTGTTGCCTTTAGCCATTGTTGAATGTATAATATGCGATAGGGATGTCGGTAAAAGCTTGACCTGCAAAACCGCACAACCTGCACAACCGCACAACGACATAACCTGCGCAACCCTCTTTCGCTGAAGCTTCAGAGGCCAAAGCCGCACGACACCTGCGAAGCAGGATCAGGCTTCCTCAACCACCTTAAAACCAATCGCGGAGGCAAAGGCTGTAACCGGCTCCTTCAGATCCCCGTAGAAAGTTACCCTGTGCCATCCCCATTTGTCCCACATTGTGAACAGCTTTTCGATATCGCCTTTCGGTTCGGCACAGAGCTTGGTACGGCAGGCACGGTCGTCAGGATCATTTCCGACGGCAACAGCCTGGTGCAGTAGTATCTCTTTCCTCTCCTGGTTTATCTGCATTGATGTAGTCAGAAAGTTAACAGGAAGCATTGATCTTACCGATGCACCCTGCCGGTCTTCAGAGTGTGTCATTATTGTGAATGGGTTGGCAGGGCCTGCGGGACCAAATACTTTATTCGATGCAACACAATGGGCGTATATAATCTGCCTTTTGGATGTGTCGATAACCGGGTCGGAAATGTAGCCTGGCCTTCCGTTTGTGAGGGTGGAAAAAGCAAGCATAGTGGAGGCAGAATTGATATCACATTCGCAGCCTCCAACAAGGCCTTCATTATTCAGTTCATGAAATCCCAGGCATGGATATGCATGGATATGACCACCATAGAATCCGCCAAGGCAGTTTATTGTAATTGCATTTGCACCATGGTCTGCAAGGACCTTCTTCATCCCAAGGTACATTGCGGCTGAAGTCTCAAGAGTGGTGAACGGGACATTGATCACACTCTGTGCATTTTTCTGCCAGCGTTCAGCAACGCTTCTCGATTCATCCTTGTCTGCATGGCTCCAGGCCTCATTGACCTCAGAAAATGGGATAAATTCAATAGGTATTCCGGCTAAAGGCTCTGCGACACCTGCGTTCTGATCCCTAACCGCAAGGATTCTGGATTTTCCGAGACGGTAGATGCATTCTTCGGCTGAAAGAGTCTTCAGATCATCCTTATTGACCTGCACATTGCCCGGTGCAGGAGTCAGTTTTCTTCTGACATCAGCTACTGCCAGTGCGAATCCCTCATTGGGATTTTTTCTGAAGCACTTTACAGATGAAAGGAGATCATTGATATCAGACGATGCTACAAAACCGATATTCGTAGTATTTTCTCTCAGGAAAGCCGATGTATAGACAAGGAACCCTCCGCTGCCTCCAAATTGAAAATCAGCATAAAGTACCGGTTTCCCTGTCTTTGCAATTGTCTGGATAACCCTGTTCCAGCAATTCATCTGGTAAACAATATATCCGTCAACAGGATCAGTTTTATCCTGCAGGACAATGTTCCCGGCGTCCTCGGGCCCTGTTGCCAAAATCGGGATAAACTGTATATCCCTGAAATTCTTTGTCAGGGCATTGTTGATCTTTTCCATTGGAGGAGCGAAATCAAATCCGGTATTGGGCCAGTCCGGCTGGTTCTGAACGGTGCTGTGAAGCGAGTAGATGACTTTTATTTTCATCTTTCCCTTTTTTGAACCGGCGGATGTGCATGAAGACAATAAGGTTGCCGGTGCCAATGCCGCACATGCGGCACAGCATCCGCAGGATGAAATAAAGTTTCGGCGGGAAACAATACGTGGGCTTTCTTTAATAATTCCTGCCTGCCCGGAACTAACCTGGTTTTTCATAGCTGGTTATCTGATTTAGTTCTATCCTTCTGCTTACCAAGTTACGAAACTTTAAGAACAAAAAACACCTTTATGGTGTCACATAGAATAGAATACAGAGATGCTAATAATTAAAATAGAAGGGAAGGATAAATAAATAAGAGTGGCAGGCATTCAGTAAGAAGTTCAGCAAAATGGAGTTACCCTGATACGAAGCCTCTTGTTTTAAAAGAAAAATCTGAAAAACATGTTCATGATACATGAAAGGGAAACTAGATAACCAGCCTGTGAATATTCAATCAAGGGAAAAATACGTGATCGATACGATGTTTGAATTAACGCCTGATTATATTACTATTCAGGATATTGACCTCTGTTATACCTGGGTTTCAAATCCCTGGGCTGGCTACACTGAAAAGGAAATTATTGGCAAAACGGATTTCGATTTATTCAGTCATGAAGATGCAGAGATACTATCAAAAATCAAACAGCGTGTCCTGGAAACAGGAAAACCTGAAACCTGCAATTTCCCCGTTAAGGATCGTGAAGGAGAGGTTATCTGTCTTGAAGGTTTATGCGTTCCACTTTTAAACTCTCAGGGCGGCATCACAGGTCTGATCGGCTATTTCAGAAATATAACTGAAAGGATCAGAATGGAAAATGAGCTTTCACGGACCAAAAACTATCTTGAACAACTCATAAACTACACCAACGCTCCTATAATTGTGTGGAATCCGGCTTCTGAAATAAAACTCTTCAATAAAGCCTTTGAACGACTTACCGGGTATGCCTCTGAGGAGGTTATCGGGAAGAAACTCGATTTTTTATTCCCTGACCTTTCATTAAGTAAATCAAGGGCAATGATAAAACAGACCCTTTATGGCGATTTCTGGGAAAGTATCGAGATCCCGATTCTATGTAAGAACCGGGAGACCAAGATAGTTCTCTGGAATTCTGCCAACATTTACGATAATGAGCAGAATCTTATATCGACAATTGCCCAGGGTAATGATATAACCTCAAGGAAGAAAGCAGAAACCGAACTCGAAGAATCACAAAGGAAGCTGAATCTTGCTCTTGAGAGTGGCAGTATTGGCATATGGGAATACCATGAAAAAGGGCAACGGTTCATTCTTGATGAAAGATTGAAAAAAATGGTTAAAATCCAGCAAAAGGTATTTGATGGAACACTAGGCTCCTTTGAGAAGTATATTCATGATGAGGATGTTCAGCAGGTCAGAGATGCATTCCGAAGAACCCTTGAAAATGATGAACCATTTGAAACAATCTTCCGTATTAAGCTTGAAGACAGCACATCAAGATACCTGATTGCCAAAGGCATGTTATATAAGATGCAGGGTGAGCTCTCAAAAATAACAGGTGTGGCAATTGACATCACAGAGATGAAGGAAGGCTCCGAGCGGGCGCTTTTTAAACTGAATGAAGAACTTGCAAGGTCTAACAAGGAACTTGAGCAATTTGCTTATGTGACATCGCATGACCTCCAGGAACCGCTCAGGATGGTATCGAGCTTTACACAGATGTTGGCTGAGCGTTACGGCGACAAGCTTGATGCAGATGCTCGCGACTATATCAAATTTGCAGTCGACGGATCAAAAAGAATGTATGAATTGATTAACGGACTTCTCGCTTATTCAAGAGTACGGAGTAAAGGAGATTATTTTACAGAGGTGGATATAAATGAGGTTCTGGAGGAGGTATTAAGAAATATCAGTCTAAGTATTAAGAAAAGGAAAGCGGAGATTAAAATTGGCATTATGCCTTTAATCAGAGCTGACAGGAACCAGATGATACAGGTATTCCAGAATCTTGTTTCAAACAGTATTAAATTCAGTAAGGGTATTCCAAAGATTTCAATAACATCAAAGGAGCAGGAAGATAATTATCTGTTTTCAGTTGAGGATAATGGAATAGGTATTGACTCTCAATATTATGAAAGGATCTTTCAGATCTTTCAGAGATTGGTTACCAGGGATGAATATGAAGGAACCGGGATAGGTCTTTCAATATGCAAGAGAATCGTCGAAAGACACGGAGGCAAAATATGGGTCAAATCAAAACCCGGGAAAGGGTCGACATTCCTGTTCACAATCAAAAAAGATCTGTAGGAAAGTATAAGACGTACGAGGCATGGCGCAAAGCGTAAAACATCGATAGGTTACAGGCAACAGGCAACAGGATGAGGAAGTTATGCAAGTTGTGCAGGTTATGCGGGTTCAAAAAACTTCCTGAATCGCAGAACTGCAGAACCTCAAAACTTATAGGCGGACTGCAGGATTGCAAAACCTCCTACTCAAGGGTAGCTTTCCGGTTCGAGACGTTGAC
>JAUZNW010000227.1 GCA_030706785.1 Bacteroidota bacterium
GAGCAGGAGGGCACCGGTCGGGATTTCATTGGCAAAGCCCACGGTGAATATTGTGGCAGTTTCCATATCGATTGCCATAGCCCTTGTTTTCTGGAGATATTTTTTAAATCTGTCGTCATACTCCCAGACACGCCTGTTTGTAGTGTACACGGTTCCTGTCCAGTATTCCCTGTTATGCCTTGTGATTGAGGCTGATATAGCACTCTGAAGCCTAAATGCAGGAAGCGCAGGCACTTCCTGGGGAAGATAATCATTCGAAGTCCCGTCGCTTCTTATGGCTGCAATCGGCAGTATGAGATCCCCAAGCTTATTTTTCTTCTTCAGCCCGCCGCATTTCCCGAGGAACAGAACGGCATTCGGACTGATCGCGCTTAGCAGATCCATAACTGTTGCAGCATTAGGGCTGCCCATACCGAAGTTGATAATGGTAATGCCATCAAATGTGGCGCTTGGCATATTCTTTTCTCTCCCTTCCATATCAACATTATTCCATCTAGCGAATAATTCAACATAATGAAGGTAATTGGTAAGCAGAAAATATTTTCCGAACGTATCGATCTGTTTGCCTGTGTATCTGGGCAGCCAGTTGTTAACAATTTCTTCCTTGGTTTTCATCCTGTGGAGTGCCTTAAATTTTTCCCGGTATATTTGTGCTGGGTTTCTGCGTTCAAAAATACAAAAGTATGTTGAAACAGCTGAATCTGCCGGAATATTCGTTCAGGGTAACAGGGAAGGAAGGATCGTGGATGATCTTCGATCAACTGCGCAGGAAGTATGTAAAGCTGACGGATGAGGAATGGGTAAGACAGAATTTTGCGCAGTATCTGATTCAGGAAGGAGGATATCCACCCGGACTAATGCTTTTAGAAGGTCATTATGACCGTAACAGGCTTAAGCGAAGAGTTGACATTGTGGTGCACAACAGGGAAGGCAAACCGGTACTTATTGTTGAGTGCAAATCGCCTGATGTTGAAATTGATGACTACCTTGTGCGTGATCAGGCCGGTGAGTATAATAAGTTCCTTAAAGTCCCTTATGTGCTGTTCACAAACGGCATTAAACACTATGCTTTTAAGTACCATAGTGACCTGGAGCAATATGAGTATCTGATGGCGATTCCCCGTTACACTGACCTACTAATCTGATTCATTCATGATAAAAGTTACCTGTGCAATCATCCGGAATGATGAGGATGAGATCCTGGTTGTCCGGAGAGGACAAAAGACCGATCATCCCTTTAAATGGGAATTTCCGGGGGGTAAGCTGAAGGATGGTGAAACCGAGGAGGAATGCATCTTGCGGGAAATAATGGAGGAATTATCTATGAGCATTGTCATCTGCAGAAGGATGGATAATGTAGAATATGAATATCCCGGAAAGCAGATTGTTCTGATACCTTTCATATGCGATACGCTGGATGATCTGCCGGTCCTGAACGAGCATTCAGCATACAAATGGACCACCCCTGCAGGACTGATGAAAATCGATTTTTCGGAAGCGGATATAATCGTAGCCGAGAATTACCTCAAAATAACAGGCTTCACTGAAAATAAGACTGATACAAATTCAAGTACTGCATCCAGGCCTTTTAATGAGGAGGAGCTCAGATCGACCATCGCTGGCATAAGGGGTTCAAAAGAAGCTGAATGGCTGGCAGAATCAGCCATTGAAAACCAGGGGATCCTGGAAAAGATTATTGATTTCTCTTTCTCGGAAGATGAGAGGCTCGCATTCCATGCATCCTGGGTCCTGACCAAAATATGTGATGATTACCCCGGGATTATATATCCGCACCTGCCACGGATAATTGAAGTTCTTGACAATACCGGCAATGAAAGCGCCCGGAGGTCTTTTCTGAGGTGCATCTCACTGAGCGATCTGAACCATTTGGGAAGCAGGCATCAGGGGTTGCTTGCCGATCATTGCTTTAAGATGCTGAGGTCGGGTTTATCGGCAATAGCCATCAAAGCCTATTCAATGGATATAATTTATAAGCTTGCAATGATCTATCCTGATCTTACCAACGAACTGACAGAAGCCATCAATATGCTCCATGGTGACGGTTCTGCCGGAATTCAGGCTCGCGGGAAGATTATTCTAGGTAAGCTTGCCAGGCATGCTAAAGGCCATGGATCCAGTCGCTCATGATTTTCAGCACTTCCGGAGAAAATGTTTCCTCTATTTCTCCGTATTCAGAAATCAATCCTGTTTTACAATGCTGATACAGATGATTCAGGTCAGGGAAGCTTCTTGCTGTAACTTTCTTATTTCCGCCTGAGCTGAGGGCTTTCTTAATAGCCGGCAGGTTTACATCATAAGCAACCTGCAGGTCTTTCTCACCGTTGAGCGCGAGAACGGGACAGGTTACCTTCTTCCAGTAATCTGCAGGATTGAGGACAAGAAATTTTCTGAACCAGCTACTTGTAAGAGTTGCAGCCGAGACAGGGAACTGATCAAGGGCTTTCTTTACATCCTCCGGGGAACTCTTTTGACGGGCAAGCGTTCTTTGCAGAATGGCTGACATCTCCTCTGTGGCTTTTTTATTGTCAGGTTCCTTTTTGAGGACTGCATACATTTCCCTGGCCATCTTTTCAGATGACTTAAGCTCTGCTTCCTTCATCCCCGATGCTTTATTAATATCCCAGGTTTGCCTGTAAAGTATCTGCTCACCCGGCACACCAGTTCCGGAAAGAGATATTATGAATGCAATATCATGGTTTGCTGATGCTTCTATCGGGGCTATTAATCCTCCCTCACTATGCCCGATAAGGCCGATAAATTTCGGATTGATATTTCCCCTGGTTCTCAAAAAGTCAAAAGCAGCCTGTACATCGGTCGCGAAATCGAGGGTTGTCGGTGAAACAGATCCTGCTTCAGACTGGCCAACACCCCTGTCATCGACACGAAGGACTGCAATACCATTTCTTGTGAGATAATCGGCAATGATCAGGAAAGGTTTATGCCCCATCAGCTCTTCATTCCTGTTCTGTGCGCCTGATCCGGTGATCATTATTGCAGCCGGGAATGGGCCATTTCCTTTCGGAAAAGTGAGTGTGCCGGCCAACTGGATATTGGCTTTTTCATTCCTGAATTTAACATCTTCCGATAAATATGGGAATGGGGGTTTAGGTTCCTGCGGTCGGTTTAATGTAAATTCCTTCTTCAATTTGGTCAGGCTGAGCGGCCATGAATTTCCTGCCTGTTTCCATGTACCGTCAATCAATGTGTCATTCCTGAAGGTTCCGTTATATTCACCCAGAAGGGTAGGAGCAGATATTTTAATATTCTCATTTTCAATCTTAACCGGGCCGATCTTAATGCCTTTGGCACCCTGATCGGGGCTGTCAAGTGTGGCTGCAAGGGAGTCATTTCCTGCCATAGTAAGATTAAAAACAATACGCAGTGTAACCCCGCTGAGATTCAGCTTTCCAAACCAGGAACCGGCAATGGATTGAGTGCTTATCTGGTTTTGGGCCCCAATCTTCAATGGGATTAACACGATCAATAGTACAAATGGTATGAGAATTCTTTTATTCATAATTTTTTAAAATTGAAACATTTCAATCAAATGCCGCCTCAAAGGTATAATGTTTTCTCGCCTCAAAGCATAGTTCAATCTGGTCAATTGTATTTCGTTCTGTTGAAAGTTGAGGTAAATCGTCTATCGGGAAGAATCCAGCTTCCAGGGTTTCGGTGTTTTTCATGAAGCTCAATTCAACCAGCTCGCACTCAACTATAATCTTGTATATGGTGTATGGATACAGAAAGTCACAGTGCCTGTTTGCTACATGAATCGCAATTATCCGTTTTGGCCTGACCTTTGCCCCGGCCTCTTCAAGGCACTCCCTCACTGCACCTTCACTTACTGATGTATTTACATCGGCCCAGCCGCCTGGCAGGGACCATGAACCATCAATTTTCTCCCTCACCATGAGGATCTTATCGTCTTTAAACACTGAAGCCCTGATGTCAACCTTGGGGGTCTGGTAACCTGTTTCCGAAGCAAAAAGATCCCTGACCTTCTCATGGCTTATCCCTGTGTATTCATGCAAGATCTCAACTGAAAGATTTCTAATCTGCTGGTACCTGTCACGGTCATACTGGTTTTCTCCGAATGTAAGTCCTGCCTGTGCTATGGATTGTAGCCGCGTTGCCCATTCGAGCCACTTGTCTTTCATATAGGTATAA
>JAUZNW010000228.1 GCA_030706785.1 Bacteroidota bacterium
ACTGCTTTCATTCTCGGGGAAGATCCCTGCCTGAAGGGTCCATATTCCCTGGGCTTCTGATTCTTTAATCAACGATTTCAACAAACGGTCTCCGATTCCTCTCCCATGATATTCCGGATCCACATAAATGCTGACTTCTGCAACTCCTGAATACACACATCTTTCTGAGACGTCTGATAATGCAGCCCATCCGACAATCTTACTGCTAATTCTGGCAATAAGCCTGCAATCCTTTCTGTGAGCATTATTCCATGTTGTCCAATCCGGAACCTTATTTTCGAATGTTGCATTCCCGGTAGCAATACCGGAACTGTAGATCCTGGCAACATCGGCCCAGTCATTCCCGGTCATTTTATCAATTATCACTCCCTCCATGATAAGACAGAAAAAACCATGAAAAAAGTTTCGCTCCCTGCCTTCTGAGCTCCCTCCAGAACCTGAACAGCCTGTAAGGAATTCCTGATATTCAGGGCAAGTAAGTAAATGATTATCAAAGTTAAACTATTTTTCCCTTTATAAATTGAGTAAATGTTCTTAAAGGCGTAAGGATTGATTAAGTTTACATATTAAATCGATACATGAATGAAATACGATAAAAGAATCACTGTCTGGATTTTTACTGTACTGAGGATACTTATCGGCTGGCACTTCCTGTACGAGGGGATAGTCAAATTATTTAATCCTGGCTGGTCCTCGGCTTCATTCCTGATGGAATCAAAATGGCTGCTGTCAGGCTTCTTCCACTGGCTCATTGGAAATCCGACAACTTTAAGTATAGTCGATTTTTTGAATACATGGGGATTGTTAATCATCGGATTGTGCCTGTTCCTTGGCCTTATTACCAGGATAGCAAGCATATCCGGAGCGCTGCTTCTGATACTCTATTATATCGCGAGCCCCCCGTTCGTATATTCATCACTGCCTTCAACCAGCCATTTTTATATCATTAATTATAACCTGATTGAAGCAGTTATTCTGGCAGGACTGACATCCCTGCCAGGGGATTACCTCTGGAGCATTCAGAGACTTATTCTCTTTTACCAATCCAAACGAAAAGAAGAGAGGTTCCCGGCTTCCGATAACCAGCAGAAACCGGCAATGTACGGAACGACCCGGCGGGAACTGATAAAAAACCTTGCTGTAATTCCTGTTTTCGGAACACTCTTCTTTGGCATGCTTAAGAAAAGAGGGTGGATAAGCTTTGAAGAGAAGAATCTTGCATCAAAAGTTGACGCTATTTCCAGCGCTTCTCTGATTACTGCTAAAACCATTGACATTAAAGAGCTGAAAGGAAAGGTACCAACCGGTAAAATAAAGGATGTGGTCATAAGCCGTATTATTATCGGAGGAAATCTTATCAGCGGATTTGCACACGCGCGTGACCTTATTTACGTTTCTTCATGGCTGAAAACATATTTCACCGATGAAAAGGTGATTGAAACTTTATGGCTCTGTGAGGCATGCGGGATCAATACAGCAATACTGCGTACTGATGAAAACACGATCAGGATCCTGAGCAAGTACTGGAAACGCGGAGGCAAAATCCAGTGGCTGGCACAGACCTATCCGAAAGGGCAGGATGTCAGTAACATTAAATGGGCCATCGATAGCGGCGCCATTGGGGCTTTCGTTATGGGGAATGTTGCGGACCAGATAATCCGTGACAACAAGATCGAAGATATGGTAACGCCGGTTGAATATATAAAAAGTCAGGGCCTGATTTCAGGAGTTGCAGGTCACTCCATGTCGGTCCCCGAAGCCTGCGTGGCAAACGGGATCAACGTTGATTTCTTCATGAAGACATTTCATCACACCAATTACTGGTCTTCAACGCCTGTCGATCCGGCCGATCCCTATCTGCCTGAACAGAGCGAAGAACATAGCAAGTCACATGATAACCTCTGGTGCATGGGCGACAAAGCCGTTGCTGATTTCTTCAGGAACAATACGACACCATGGATCGCCTATAAGATACTGGCTGCAGGTGCAATCAAACCTGAAGATGGTATCAGGTATGCATTTTCAAGCGGCGCTGATTTCGCATGTATTGGCATGTTCGATTTCCAGGTTATTGAAAATTCAAATATTGCTTGCGATATTCTGAACACAACCCTGGGCCGTGAGAGGAAATGGTATGCATAATATTGGTTGCTTGTTGCTTGTTGCTCGTTAATTGGTGTTGGTTATCCTGGGCGCTTTTCCCGGAACATATACAACTCTCATTGTCAGGTATACAAAGTTCTGATCGACGGCGCGCTGGCAAACCGAAAATAGCCTGCCCCGACTTGGCGGGGGCGCGAACTGAAGGCATTTTGGTGGCGAATATGGCTTGTGTATCGGGCGGACAAAATGCCCTTCAGTTATCATTTTCGGCGCCCTTTCTTTAATTCCCTCTTTGGACGAATAAAGAAAGAACAAAAACAAGTTTTTATTTCAGTTTGATGTGAATCTTATTATCCGCCGGAGCCAGGTCAGTCCAGAGACTGTTCAATAAAGGCAGGGCTGAAGGTACACTTTGTGCAAGTACATCTAAATTGCGGCTTTCCTCACGGCTGATCTTTTCATCTCCTGCAAAATAAGCCAGATAGGCATTTGTGAAAAAGGGGACTGCAATTGAATATTGTTCGTCAGGAATCTGATAAATACTTTCCACGTAAGCCTTATAATACATAAAGAAGCTATTAATACGGCTTGTGATTTTGATATTGCAATATGTCAGAAAATCCATACCACCTGTCGATTCAGACTCGACGTCAGTTACCCTCCTTGAATCAATATTTATGAAATTATCATCAAGGGTCATCATTCTGTAAGAGAATGGCGGGGTAACAAGCGAACCTGTTTGAATATCGGTCAGTGTTTTCCCTTCGTTGGTAAAATCTACTATGTCATTGGCATGATAGTGTCCTGTAAATATTAACCTTATTCCTGCATTCATCAGAGCAATCGCATTTGCCTGGGAACTCTTGATCAAAGGTTCCAGATTCTTCTGACCTGTATAATGCTCCAGAATACCATAATGCATCATTGCCAGGACTTTGATCTTTTTTGCATTTGCTTCAACCATTTTGTCCTGTATCCAGGCTAATGTCAGGGTATTTATTGCACCACTTACTCCGGAGGCAGAACGCTTGACCCCATCTATCCCTAAAATCCATAATCCTTTGTAAGGCTGACAGATATAACTCAATGATGCCGGATCCCTGTAAATAGCTTCGCTGTATCCAAAATCCGAGTATATTGTTGCAAAATCATCTGCAGAAATACTCGGAACACTTGACGGAGGGTCAGTTTTATACGTCATCGCATCCGTATTGCCAATGTCGTTGTTCCCCGGCACTACAAAGACCTTGATGCCTGCATTCTCCAGCTGCTGAAGAAAGCTTTTCACAGTTTCTTGGCATACCAACTCTCCCTCTTTTGCGAGATCGCCTTGTATAAGCTGTATATCAGGCTTTTCATTAATCAAATCAGCAACTACATTTCTGAAAATGGGATCGCTCAGTTCAAAAATTTTACGGTCATGGGATACATAGGTCTGCCAGTCCTGATTGTTTTCCGGATCATCAGGTGCTATGGAAGGATCCATATAGTGGATGTCAGAAACCACTGCAATCCTGATTTGTGGGAAAATCAGATTGTATGGACTGGAATTGCCCGGTAATGTTTCCGGAGGATTAAACAACTGATCTTTTGCGCATGAGGCGACCATAAAGATCAGTGCCAACAGGCAATAGTTTAGCTTTTTCATAGTCTTTGTTTTGGTTGATAATTAAAAATCAAAGAGTTGATTTTTCATGATTATTTGGTTGAAAGGCCTGGTATTACTAAATATCAGCAGGAAACTTCTACTCTTTTTTCACATGGGTAATTTCTGATTTTAAAACTCAAAAGCGGTACCCCCCTTGTTGGGTTCAGGAAAAACGAAATGCGTGATCACACATTTATTCTAAGCAAAGATATTTCAGGTGTTATTAGCCTAAGATTCAACAATGTTCAAGTTATTTTGAACAATCCTTTACTCAAAATAGGACGAAAAGACTGCCTGAAAG
>JAUZNW010000229.1 GCA_030706785.1 Bacteroidota bacterium
AATCTCTCTGATGAACCAACAATCATTGACGATTCAGAGGCGGAAAAGAAACTGATGACAGTTGCTGATTCTCTTGTGAGCTATAACAGGAATATCCATAACCGTGCTGATGATTCGGTTATCAGGATTATCAACGGGAAAATAAGCCTTATCCGCCGGTCAAGAGGTTATGTTCCGAGGCCTGTCGACCTTAACTTCAATGTTGAGGGGATCCTTGCCCTTGGAGCTGAACAAAAGAACAGTTTCTGCCTTGGGAAAAACTTCCAGGCCATTATGAGCCAGTATATCGGCGATCTTAAGAATGTTGCTACGTATGATTTCTTTGAGGAATCAATCGACCGTTTTTCAGTCCTTTTCAGGTTCAGGCCGAAATATGTCGCCTGCGACATGCACCCTGACTATTTCTCCACAAAATATGCGTCAAAGCTACGGGAGAAACATGGCATTCCTGTAGTAAACGTTCAGCATCATCACGCCCATATCGTATCCTGTATGGCAGAGTACGGACTTGAAGACAGGGTTATCGGTATCAGCATGGACGGGACAGGTTACGGCTCTGACGGGAATATCTGGGGGAGTGAGTTTATGATAGCTGATGCCGGACATTTCGACAGGTACACTCATTTTGATTATGTCCCGATGCCCGGCGGTGATGCTGCGGCAGAAGAACCATGGAGGATGGCATTTTCATACTTATTCAAATACTTCAATGACACCTTTGATTACGAATCATTACCTGTTTTCAGATCGGTCGGGCAAAAGGACCTGACCCTGATAAGGGAAATGATTCAAAAAAATATAAATTGTCCGCTCACTTCCGGTGCCGGTAGACTCTTTGATGCAGTTTCGGCCCTTACAGGGCTTTGCATAAAAGCAGGCTTTGATTCCGAAGCGCCAATGAGACTTGAATCAACTGCAGATAAGGCTACAGATCTTTGTTATCCCTTCAGCATTGAGAAGACTGTATCATTTAAGGAAACATTCCGGTCCCTGCTTTCAGATCTTAAGGTTTCGGATATTTCATTAATTTCGGCAAAATTCCACAACACTATCGCACAGATAATCCTTGAAGTGGCTGAGAGAATGAAAAAGGAGTATTCATTGAATAAGGTAGTCCTCTCCGGCGGGGTATTTCAGAACAAATACCTGCTCGAAAAAGCAGTAAGGAAATTGAAGCAAAACAGATTTATGGTCTTTACAAATCATCTCATACCTTCCAATGACGGCGGAATATCACTGGGACAGCTTGTTGTTGCATCTAAAACGTATGGTCTATGTGTCTGAGTATTCCTGCCAGAATAGTAAAAATAGAAGGACAGATCGCCGATGTTTCAATTGGTGGCACTACATTTAAGGCGGGTCTTCAGATGATCGAAAATGTCCGGATCGGTGATTATATTCTTCTTCACGCCGGGTTTGCAATTCAGAAGATCAATGAGGAGGAAGCAATCGAAACTCTACGACTGCTGAAGGAGCTTGATGATGTCTATCAGGGGGAGAGCGAATGAAGTATATAAATGAGTACCGGGATAAAGAGCTGATCACAAAGCTGGCAAACCAGATACGAACGATTGCTTCAGGCAAATATACTTTCATGGAGGTATGCGGAGGCCATACAGCGGCCATTCATCGTTTTGGCATCCCTTCCCTTCTTCCAGACAATATCAGGCTGATCTCCGGTCCAGGCTGCCCGGTCTGCGTAACCGGAACTGATTTCATCGACAGGGCAATAACATATTCAGCGATGGATGATTTTATCATTGCCACTTTCGGTGATCTCGTCAGGGTTCCGGGAACATTTTCATCGCTTGAAAAGGAAAGATCCTCCGGATCTGACATCAGAATAGTGTTTTCGGGACTTGAAGCACTTAATATTGCCCGGTCAAATCCTGATAAAAAAGTAATATTCCTCGGGATTGGATTTGAAACAACCGCCCCGGGGACGGCTGTAACTATAATGGAAGCACAAAGAGCAGGTATTGATAATTTTTTTGTTCTGAGTGCCCACAAAATAATGCCGCCTGCGATGGAAGCAATAATGAAAAACGGTGTGCTGCTCGATGGATTCATCTGTCCGGGACACGTTGCGGCAATCACAGGTTCCGATTACTTTAGATTCATCCCGGAAAAACACGAACTTGCCTGTGTTATCTCGGGTTTTGAACCATCTGACATTTTGCAGTCGGTCCTGATGCTTGTAAATCAGGTCAATAATAGCTCGCCCATACCGGAAATCCAGTATAAACGCGTGGTCACACGGGAAGGAAACCTTATAGCCCGGGAAGCAATGAATGAAGTGTTTGAACCAACCAATACGTTGTGGAGAGGACTGGGAATGATCCGGGCCAGTGGTCTTGGATTAAGGGATGAGTTCGGTAATTTTGATGCTGAAAAAAAGATCGCGGTTCGTGTAATATCGGGTAAAGAAAATCCAGCTTGTATCTGTGGTGATATCCTGAGAGGAGTCAGAATTCCGGACGATTGTTCTCTTTTTGGCTCCGTATGTACTCCGGAAAATCCCGTTGGAGCATGTATGGTCTCGGGCGAAGGAGCCTGCAATTCGTTTTACAGATATCGACTGAATGACTGAGTTTATAACACTGAATCATGGCAGCGGTGGAAGTCAGACTCAGGAGCTGATCACAGATGTTTTTGCCCGGAAATTCCGGATGCAAAAACCCCTGACCGATTCTGCGGTGCTTGAAAGACCAGGAGGTCATTTCGCCTTCACCACCGATTCATATGTTATAGATCCGATCATTTTCCCCGGTGGTGACATCGGAAAGCTCGCAATATGCGGTACCATTAACGATCTTGCGGTATCAGGTGCTGTTCCGGAATTTATATCGGTCTCTTTCATTATTGAGGACGGATTCCCGGTTAAAGACCTGGTCAGGATTGTGGATTCAATGGCTGAGGAAGCTGAAAAAGCGGGCGTAAAGATTGTTACCGGCGACACGAAGGTTGTTGAAAAAGGGAAATGTGACAGGCTTTTCATTAATACTGCAGGAACTGGGATCTTTAAACCAGGGTTTGAAAAAACAAGTACGGGTGAAAGAATAAGAACAGGTGACAAACTTATTATCAATGGTCCAGTAGGAAATCACACGGTGGCCGTCCTAGGGGCACGGAACAGCCTGAGCTTCAGCTCTCCGGTCATTTCCGATTGCACATCCCTGAATCATCTTATCAGAGAATTACTCAATGGTTGTTCCGGCGTTCATTTCATGCGGGACCTGACCAGAGGCGGACTTTCTGCTGTACTGAATGAACTTGCTCTGATGACTGAAAAAGGCATCATTATTGAGGAGGAAGCAGTTCCTGTTGATGAGCCTGTAAAAGGATTGTGCGAGATCCTTGGCTTTGATCCATTATCGCTTGCAAATGAAGGCAAGGTTCTGATTGCAGTTCGGAAAGAAGAAGCGGAAAAGGCTGTCACGATCCTTCGCGGGAATGAGCTAGGGAAAAGTTCGGCTGTGATCGGGGATATTGTTGGTGAGCACAAGGGAACTGTGGTTTTGAGTACTTTTACGGGAGGCAGAAGAATACTTGAGATGCCCTCGGGCACGCTTTTGCCACGGATATGTTGAGGGGAAGGTTACAGGCGACGGGCGACAGGAAGAAAACGGAGAGTCTGGAGCAGGGAGCGCCGTGATCTCCGTGGTCACAGTGGTGAAAAAAGGAAATGAAATAGGTTGTAATAGTCTTAAATAAGTTGAAATAGGTTGTAAATATTGAAAACCGCAAGACCCTCTTAAACTGAAGCTTCAGAGGGCGAAGCCGCAAAACCGCAAAACCAGATAACCGCAAAACTGCATAACCGCACAACCGCAAGACCAGATAACCGCAAAACCAGATAACCGCAAAACTGCATAACCGCACAACCGCAAGACGACAGGATATAAGACGGAGGACAAACATTATAACTATGCATGAGTTAAAAATAGCAGAAGATCTTGCAGGGATTGTAATTGAATCAGCATTGAAGGAGAAGCTGGTAAAAGTAACTAAGGTGAATATAAGTTTTGGCCAGCTTGTGCAGATC
>JAUZNW010000023.1 GCA_030706785.1 Bacteroidota bacterium
AATCCGTGTCACATACATGGGTCGTGTGTAAACCCCTTTATTTGCATAGGTCCCGTACGCCCCTACCATTTCTTCAAGCTTGATATCCGAAGTTCCGAGGAATATGGAGGGAACGGGATCAATAAAGCTCCTTACTCCCATTTTTTTCATCAGATCGGTAACAGCTAAGGGTCTGAATTGCTGCATAACCCATGCAGAAATATAGTTCTCCGACTGGGCAAGACCCCACTTCAGGGTCACCATCTTGCCGTGATATTCTTTTGGTCCTGAGCTCCTGGGAGTCCAGACAGAATCACCAGGTACGTCAAACGACCTCGGTATGTTTTCAACTTCATAACATGGAGTGTAGCCGTTCTGCATTGCTACAGTATAAAGGAACGGTTTTATCGTACTTCCCACCTGTTTCCTCTGCTGGGTAACAGCATCCCATTTGAAATACCTGAAGTCAGGGCCTCCTACATAAGCCTTGACATATCCGGTGTGCGGATCCTCGGCCAGAAAAGCAGAACGAATAAAATATTTGTAATATCTCACGGAATCGTAAGGTGTCATTACAGTATCTATTTCTCCCCTCCAAGAGAATACCTTCATCGGGACTTTTGTATTAAATGCAAGCATTATTGAATCAAATGGAACACCGCGATACTTCATCATAATGTATCTTTCACTGTCCTTTATTGATCTCATTATCAATTCATCAACTTCTTTTTTCGTAATATCATTCGAATACGGAGGATTCCTGAATGTTTTCGCCCGTTTGTAGAAATCAGGCTGAACTTCCTTTGAAAGGTGCTCTTCCACAGCCTCTTCGGCATATTGCTGCATCCGGGAATTAATTGTGGTATAAATTTTTAACCCGTCCTTGTAGACATCATAGTTTGTTCCATCCGGTTTCTTATTCTTATTGCACCACCCGTAAAGCGGATTGTTGTCCCATTCCCACTTAGCATCATCATATGATGATTCATTTTCATAGCTGTTTCTATCCGGTTCAGGTCGCCTCATAATGTTCCTCAGATACTCCCTGAGGTATGTGGCGCGACCTGAATTATGATCCTCCATCCTGAAATTAAGCTGCACCGGCAACTGCCTGACCGAGTCGACAATCCGGGGATGTATATACCCGTATTTCGCCATCTGCGACAGAACTATGTTCCTTCTTTGAAGCATCCGCTCGGGATATTTTACAGGATTGTATGAGCTGGAGTTCTTAAGCATACCCACCAGAACTGCCGCCTCCTCAAGCTTAAGTGAGTCGGGAGTGGTATTGAAATAAACCCTTGCCGCTGATCTTATGCCTATAGCCTGGTAGAGAAAATCATATTTATTCAGGTACATTGCAATGATTTCCTCTTTTGTATAACTTTTTTCAAGCTTAACCGCCGTTTGCCATTCCTTGAATTTGGTAACACCCAGCCTTAATTTTTTTACAAAGGTTGATGTCCTGGCTGTATCCCGCGGATAAAGCTGCTTTGCGAGCTGCTGGGTGATGGTGCTCCCGCCTCCCGTGTTTTGCCTGAGTAAAATGGTCCTCACAATTGCCCTGCCCAGACCCCTCATATCAATCCCTGAATGCCTGTAATACCTTATGTCTTCAGTAGCTACCAGGGCATTTACCAGGTAAGGTGACAGGTCCCTGTAATCTGTCCATGTCCTGTTCTCAATACTTATCTTACCAAGAAGAAATCCATCTTCAGAAATTACTTCCGCAGCAAGATTGTACTGCGGATTTTCGAGTTCCCTGAAAGAAGGCATCGGACCAAGCCTGCCCAGTGAAATGAGTATGAAAAGAAGGAATACTATTACGAAAGGAAGAGCGAACAATGCCCAGAACCCAATAAGGTATTTTTTAAGCTGAGAATCAACTTTCATCAATCGCAGGGGTTTGAACCAAAAATAGTAATTAATAAAGAATGTTAACGGTTTATTTTGAAGTTTGGTACCTAAATTGTTTACTTTGCGGTGTTTTTTTAAGGTGCAAATTTTAACCTGTATGATCGAAAATCTTGTCATTGTTGAGTCGCCTGCGAAAGCAAGAACAATCGAGAAATTTCTGGGGAAGGAGTTCCGGGTTATCTCAAGTTTCGGGCATATACGGGACCTTGCCAAAAAGAATCTTGGCATCGATATCGGGAACAACTTCACTCCCGATTACGAGATTCCTAAAGAAAAGCTAAAAGTTGTAGGCGAGCTCCGTAAAGCAGCTTCAGAATCCAGGAATATCTGGATCGCGTCCGATGAGGATCGTGAGGGAGAAGCAATTGCCTGGCACCTTATAAAAGTGCTTGGACTTGATCTTCCTACTACGAGAAGAATTGTATTCCATGAGATTACAAAGGACGCGATAGACAGCGCCGTGCTTAATCCCCGGCAGGTCGACATGAATCTTGTGAATTCCCAGCAGGCGCGACGCATACTTGACCGCCTTGTTGGTTTCGAGATCTCTCCCGTTCTCTGGAAAAAAGTTCAGCCAGCATTATCTGCAGGAAGGGTTCAGTCTGTTGCTGTAAGGCTCATCGTTGAAAGGGAACGAGAGATAATTGCCTTTAAAACCGAATCTTCATTCAGGATAAACGGGATCTTCAAGACCGATCCCCCGGATCTGCAAAACAATATTATTAAAGCAGAAGCATCTAAGAAATTCCCGGTTGAGAAGGATGCCCTGGACTTTCTTGAGCTCTGCAAAAGCTCTGAATTCAGGGTCACTGGTATTTCAGTCAAACCCGGAACAAAATCGCCTGCGCCTCCCTTTACGACTTCGACACTTCAGCAGGAAGCTTACAGGAAGCTGGGTTTTTCGGTCTCCCAAACCATGGCTGTCGCACAGAAGCTCTATGAGGCAGGGAAAATAACCTACATGAGAACCGACTCAACGAACCTGTCAAGGCTCGCAATTGCCAAATCGAGGGAATTAATCCTGGAACAGTACGGGGATAAATACTCAAGGACCCGGCAGTTCAAGACGAAATCAAAAGGTGCGCAGGAAGCCCATGAAGCAATAAGACCGGCCTATCTCGACGCCGTGACCATCACAGGGAACCAGAATGAAAAGAAGCTTTATGAACTTATCTGGAAGAGAACGATAGCTTCCCAGATGGCAGATGCCCAGGTTGAAAGAACAACAATATCAATCGGAATGAGTAACTCTCCGGTCAGTTTCTCAGCCACCGGAGAAGTAATAAAATTCGACGGCTTCCTAAAAGTTTACGCCGAATCGACCGATACCGAAAATGGAGATGACGAAAAGAACATTATACCTGATGTCCGGGAAAACATGCTTCTGCACTGCGATTCCGTATCGGCAACCCAGAAATACACTTCACCTCCTCCAAGGTATACCGAGGCAAGCCTGGTCAAGAAGCTTGAGGAACTTGGTATCGGGAGACCATCCACCTATGCCCCGACCATATCGATAATTCAGAACAGGGGTTATGTACTGAGGGAGGACCGGCCCGGAGAAAAACGTCCGGTAAAGGTTTTTACACTTTCGGGCGGGCATATCACTGCAACAACAAAAACTGAAAATGTCGGCAAAGAAAAATCCAAGCTGTTCCCGCAGGACATTGGCATGATCGTGAATGATTTCCTGACTGAGAATTTCTCGGATATTGTTGACTATAATTTCACAGCCGAGGTCGAAGAGCAGTTCGACAAGATCGCAGAAGGGAAACTTCAATGGACGGGTATGCTTGATAAATTCTATTCAACTTTCCATAAGACAGTTGAAGCAACTCTTGAGAAAAGAGACAGGAAGACAGGTGTGAGAATTCTCGGCAAGCATCCGGAAACCGGCGAACAGGTGTCAGTCAAAATGGGAAGGTTCGGCCCCGTGGCACAAATCGGAGAATCTGGAAACGGCACTAAACCGCGTTTTGCCAGTCTTGCTAAAAACCAGCTCATCGAGACCATTACACTTCAGGAAGCGCTTGATCTTTTTCGTCTCCCGCGGTCACTCGGCATTTATGAAGGGGATGAAATGACAGTCGGCATTGGAAAGTTCGGCCCGTACATCAGATACCGGAATAAATTCTATTCGCTGAAAAAAAGTATTGACGATCCTTACAGTATAAGTATAGAAAGGGCAGCAGAAATCGTCAGGGAAAAAAGTGAAAGCGACAGGAAGAAAATACTAAAGGATTTCGGCGAGATCAAACTAATGAATGGGCGGTACGGCCCTTATATTTCAAGAGATAAGGAGAATTACAGACTTCCGAAAGGGACCGAAACCGATAAGCTTACAAGGGAGGATTGTCTCAGGATCATTGAGCAGAGCAGGAAAACCAAAAAAAGCCCTAAATAGAAAATGTTTAACCTTAACGACTATTTAAGTCCTGTAAGCATTGAACCGCCGGTTTTTGAGAATCTTGGCGGAAATGCTGGTTTCCCGCACTATATAAATATACATACGGAGAACAACCCCATAAAGGATCTGGATGGCTTCAAGGTGGCAATAATAGGCGTACCTGATGGCAGGAATTCACCCGATCAAAGCACGTCAGAAGCGCCTGATGCGATAAGGATGCAGCTTTATAACCTGGCAAAGATCCCGGGCAGGATTAAAATTACTGACCTGGGGAACATGAAACAGGGTAATGCTTTCAGTGATACCATTGCAGGTCTTACCGACATTCTGTGTACGCTGCTGAAGGAGAAGATTTTTCCATTGATACTCGGCGGAAGTAGCGCTCTTGTCATGGCAATTGACAGGGCGCTGTCGCTGCAGAAGATAAAATACACACTCCTGTCGGTCGATCCGAGAATTGACTATTCCAGTGAATCTGAAAAGCCTGGCTCATTTTCCTACCTGAACAGGATCATATCAAACCATAAGAGCACTTTTCACCACTATATTAATATAGGGTTTCAGACCTACCTTAATGACCAGCAGGTTTTAAACCGTTTTGCCAGACGCCATTCGGAACTGGTGAGGATTGGTGATGTAAGGCAGGCAATTTACCTGACCGAACCACTTTTCAGGGATTCCGATGCAGCAGTTTTTGATATTTCAGCAGTCAGGCAGTCCGATGCGCCGGGTACCGCTATACCCTCGCCAAACGGCTTTTACGGTGAGGAGATCTGTCTGCTGGCAAGATATGCAGGTATTTCGGACAATCTGAAGGTATTTGGCCTTTTTGATGTCAGCCCGAAACTTGACATTCGGTTTCAGACTACCGGACTCGCGGCACAGATAATCTGGTTCTTCCTTGAAGGATTCTCCCAGAAGCAGTATGAAACTCCTGTCTTAAGCAACTCCAATTCCGGACGGTTCATAAAATATCACGTCAGGGTGACCGACCTTGAAGATGACCTCATATTCGTTAAAAGCAACCTCACGGAACGCTGGTGGATTGAGTTCAGCATTGAAAATGACCAGAAAGTTTATGTTGCCTGTTCCTACGACGATTACCTTAAAGCAAACAGGAATGAAGTGCCTGACAAATGGGTCACGGCTATGAACAGAATAAAGTCCTGATTGTTCCAATAATTGTCAGATCAATTTCGTTTAATATTTGGCTCAAAAATTGTGGGGTAACAAAGTACACCTTATTGTTTATAAAAAATATTTAATAATCTGTCCGATAATATATTTTTAACTTTTTTGTATACTTTTAGTGTTCTGAAAATGGGCTTATTCCACATATTAAAGACGTGAAAAAACTATATCCAGCATTTATATTTTTAGTGTTGATTCCTTTCCCTTGCCTGTCACAGCAGGATCCTCTGACAAGCAATTACATGTTCAACACGCTCACCTATAATCCGGGTTATGCCGGAACCTCAGGGATGATATGCGCTACCGCAATGAACCGCCAGCAATGGCTCGGATTCAAGGGCGGACCATCAACCACCCTGTTCAACATAAGCGCTCCGGTCTCTCCTTTCAGGATCAACAGCGGCGTGGGGCTTATAGTCGCGAACGACAATATAGGATTTGATAAGAACATTAATCTTTCCCTTATTTACTCATATATAGTGGAGATAGGGAAAGGAAAGCTTGGTGTGGGAATTAATGCGGGGATATACAATATGACCCTTGATCCTGACTGGAAGATACCGACAGGCGATGTATTCACTCCACCCTCCGGCGACCCGCTGATACCCGAAACCAAGGAGAGTGTCCTTACATTTGATGCCGGGCTCGGTGTCTTTTACACAACCGATAAATATTATGCCGGACTGTCGGTCACGCATATCAATCAACCCAGTGTTAAATTCTCAAAGGGAGTAACATACATAGCCAGACAATTTTACCTTACCGGAGGCTACCTTCTGCAGCTTCCCAATCCCTCCTTCGAACTGCTTCCTTCCCTGTTTGCTCTTACCGATGGAAAAGTGATACAATTTTCCGCAACTTCTTTGCTCAGATACAATAAAAAGGTGTGGGGTGGCGTTTCATACAGACCCGGAGATGCTTTGATAGGAATAGTTGGTGTTGAATTGTTTAACGGGATCAAGGTTGGATACGCTTACGATTTCCCCTTATCTGATGTCAGGAAAAGCACTAGCGGATCACACGAGTTCATGGTAAATTATTGTTTCAATCTCAACCTGGGCAAAAGCCCTATGAGATACAAGAGCATACGGTTTTTATGATTGATAAAAATAACTTACTGGCAAAATAAAATTCTAAAAAACTATGAAAAAGGTAATCCTTTCAGCTTCGATAATAATATTATTGCTAAGTGGATGTAAGTCCTCAAACAACGGGGAGCTTACAGGTGTGCCTGGCAGAAAGAATTTCTTTGAACCGGAACCTTTTGAAATGGCTTTTATACCGGCAGGAAGCTTTACCATGGGCCCGAGCGATCAGGATGCAGTCTTTGCCCAGAACGCAATCTCCAAGACAGTCACTGTCGAAGCCTTCTGGATGGACCAGACTGAGATCACAAATAACAAATACCGTCAGTTTGTGTACTACGTGAGGGATTCTATTCTCAGGGCAAAACTCGGTGACGCCCAGGTTCCTGACCGGAATTATTTCGTAACCGACAGGGATGGAAATGTAATTGAACCTCATGTAATAAACTGGAGTGAGAAGATCGATCCGCGTGAGGAAACAACAGCCGGAGTGCTTGAAGAAATGTATTATCCTCCTGAAGAAAGGTTCAACGGAAAGAAACAGATCGACGTAAGAAAGCTGAATTATACCTATTTCTATGTCGATTACCAGCAGGCAGCCAGAGCAAAATACGTAAATGACTATGCAAATAACACCTGGAAATATATAGGACAGGTAATTGACCGCAACGGTAATGCAACTCCTGTAAAGGACCGTTCATCATTCATCAGGCATGATACTCTTAATATCTATCCCGATACGCTTGTATGGATCAGGGACTTCACCTATTCATTCAACGATCCACAGGCCGACCTCTATTTCTGGCATCCATCCTTCGATGATTACCCGGTTGTAGGCGTGTCATGGCCGCAGGCAACAGCGTTCAGCAGATGGAGAACTGATTATATGAATACCGCTCTCAGGAAGAATGGTGTGGCCGATGTGCAGGCATACAGACTCCCTCTTGAAACTGAATGGGAATATGCAGCAAGGGGAGGACTTGACCTGTCAATGTACCCATGGGGCGGACCTTATACACGTAACTACAGGGGCTGCTTTCTGGCTAACTTCAAACCATTGAGAGGCAACTATATTGATGACGGCACAGTTTATACCTCAAAAGTCGGTTCATACGAACCTAACGAATACGGGTTATATGATATGTCTGGCAACGTTGCTGAATGGACATGCTGTGCTTATCATCCCGATGCCTACATCTTCCAGCATGATCTCAATCCGAACTATGAATACAATGCCAGACCGCAGGATCCGCCTGTTATGAAACGCAAAGTTATCAGAGGAGGTTCGTGGAAGGACATTGCATATTTTCTGCAGACAAGCTCAAGGGATTGGGAATATCAGGATTCAACCAAATCATTTATAGGATTCCGTAACGTAAGATCTTATATAGGAGTAAATCAATAATCAGACAATTTTAAAAACAACCAGCTATATGAACTTAGCAGAACTAGTACAGACCAACGGATGGAAGAACTTCATGGCCAAGCTTTATGGTATTGGCGCTTCTATCGTCATTATTGGTGCCTTGTTTAAAATACAGCACTGGCATGGTGCGGGAACAATGCTTACCATTGGTCTTTGCACCGAATCAATAATTTTCTTCTTTTCAGCATTCGAACCGCTTCATGAGGAAGTGGACTGGACGCTGGTCTACCCCGAACTTGCCGGGATCCAGGAAGAAGAACCTGGTTCACATGGTATCGGTGGTGGCAGGTATGGAGCTGCCGGAGTTGGAGGCGGTGGTGGAGGGTCCCTTGCACTTTCAAAATTCGACGAGATGCTCGAGAAGGCGGACATCACTCCCGACCTGTTCCAGAAGCTGGGAGTCGGAATGAAGAAGCTCGGTGAGGCAACTTCAAACATCAATGCAATGGGAGATGTTTCTGCAGCCTCGGCAAAATACATGAACACCATTCATGCTGCAAATGATTCTCTCGGACGACTTTCAGAATCTTACCAGGCAACAACCAGAATACTCAATGACACAAACTCCAACTACGGGAAAATGGCTGAATCTTTCTCAGCTATTGATGCTGGTGGCAAGTCATATCAGCAGCAACTGGAAACACTGAATAAGAACCTCTCGGCACTTAATGCCGTCTATGAGCTTCAGCGGAAGGGGGTCAACGATTATATGAAGGAATCCGAATCTCTGTTCAAAGAGGTTCAGACCCTGGCCAAAAACCTCACTGAATCATCCGGTGACACAAAAAAATACCGTGATCAGATCACTAAGCTTAACGACAACCTTGCAGCATTGAATAATGTATATGGCAATATGCTTGCTGCTATGAATGTTAAGTAGCATGAAATTTGTAGAAAACTAAACTACCTGTAAAATGGCTCACGAGAGGCTATCACCACGGCAAAGGATGATCGGGATGATGTACCTGATCCTCACAGCCATGCTTGCACTTAACGTATCAAAGGAAGCCGTCGAAGCATTCAAGAAGGTTGACAAAAGCCTTACGACCACCCTCGCAAACTACGTCGCGAAAAACAAAGCGATCTACGCTGAGTTTGACAGAGCTGCGGCAGAAAATCCTACAAAGGCAGGCAAATACAAAACACTTGCTTATGATGTCAAGCAAAGGGCTGATGAGATATTTAATTTTATCCAGGATCTGAAAAAAGAAATAATAGTAACTGCTGAAGGAAAAGATACGAAAGCCATTCAGGGTGATGAGATAATAATAGATGAGGTAAAAAAGAAGATAGACGAAACCAATATTCCGTCCCAGATCCTTATCGGTGCGAACGAACAGGGGAAGGCACACGCTCTTAAGGCCCTTATGAATGAATACAGGGAATTCCTTATCACTACTCTCGACGGTAAGAATCCGACTGCTGAGGAGGCTCTTCGCAAAAGCCTGAACACTGATGACGGACGTGATCCCGACGGACAGCCATCCCCATGGGAAAACGTAACCTTCCAGACTCTCCCACTGGTAGCAGTTGAAACAATCCTTTCCAAAATGCAGGTTGACGTACGCAACGGAGAAACAGAGGTACTGAATTATCTTTATTCCCAGATAGATGCTGCAGCATTTAAGCTGAACAGAGTAGTCCCGGTGGTAATTCCAACCTCAAATTATGTAACTATAGGAAGTGAATATGAAGCAAAAGTTTTCCTTTCTGCCTCTGATACTACACAGCTTCCCAAAGTTATCGTCAATGGCACAGAGCTTCCGAATGATGAGTCAGGACGAGGTATTTACAAGGTACGCGCCTCCTCAGTTGGTCCCAAGACTTGGGGTGGCGTGATTTCACTGAAAGGACCGGACGGATCAACAAAATCATACGATTTCTCATCGACGTATAATGTTGGTGTACCGAATGTTGTTGTTTCTCCTACAGCTGTAAATGTTATGTATAGGGGGATCAAGAATCCGATCGACGTATCGGTTCCGGGTGTAAGTCCCGATAAAATAAGGGTCAGCGTTAAGAACGGAACGGTAACCACCGAAAGGGTTAAGAACGCAAAAGGTGAGTATTACAGGGGCAACTGGTCTGTTAACCCGACTGCTGTCGGGCAGAATGTCCAGGTTCTTGTTACCGCATTGGATGCGAGCGGAAAGCCCACTCAACAACAGACTGTCGAATTCAGGGTGAAGCCTGTTCCGCCGCCAACCGCAGTATTTGCCGGAAAGAGCACCGGTTCAGTGGCTAAAAACACTGCCGCAGCTCAGGCCGGAGTATTTGCAGTCCAGCCGGATTTCGATTTCGACCTTGTTTATAAGATCACAAACTTTACGGTTCTCTATAGCTCAAAAGGGGCAGATTATGAAGAGCCCAGCACAAGCAATGCACTCACTGCAAAACAGAGAGATCTCATTGCACGTCTGACCCGCGGAAATAACCTTATCATTAAGGATATCAGATGTCAGGCCCCCGATGGCAGAACACTTGATCTGAACCCGATAATATTGAAAATAGAATAAGATAAATAACAATAATAAAATATGAAAAAGAGAATCTTTTTGGGAATTATCGTCCTCTCAATCGGTTGCCTTGCAAATGCACAGTCGTTTGGCGATATATACCAGAAATCCATATCGGATAACAGGAAGATAAACTACCCGTTTCTGAGGGAAGCTGATGTGATCTGGTCAAAGAAAATCTGGCGGCTGGTTGACCTGCGGGAGAAAATTAACCAGCCACTGTATTATCCTACAAAGCCTACTCAGGACGGCAGAAAGAGCCTTATCACCATACTTCTTGAAGAGATCCGGGCCGGACGTGTTACTGCTTACGATCCGCTTGATACGAACATGCCAACTACATACGGGGATATCGAAACCCATATGGGTGCAGGACAGAAAACAGAAACTATTCAGCTGAATGCCGAAGGAGCCACAAAAGACTCAGTTATAACAATGCCTCCAAAGCCGGAAGAGGTGAAGCAGCTTATGATCTATGAGGAGTGGTATTTCGACAAGAAATTATCCAGGCTTGACGTCAGGATCATCGGACTTGAACCATACTGGTTGAATTACGATCCGGCGCTCGGATATGTTCTTAGAAAACCTCTCTTCTGGATCAAATTCGATGATGTCCGCGATGTCCTTGCCAAAAATGAAGTCTTCCTCGCAAACAATGATGCCCAGAGGATCTCATTTGATGATCTGTTCATGCAGAGGAGGTTTGGAAGCATAATTTATGCTGAATCAAACGTCTTCGATGACAGGCAGATAAATGAATACACTGTTGGGAAATATACTCTGTTCGAAGCTGAACGCATTAAGAATGAACTTTTCGACTTTGAACACGATCTGTGGGAATATTAACAGAAACGATATTACTGGAAAAGGCTGCTGAAAAGCGGCCTTTTTTGTTTTTAACACACCAACCAACCCGTCACGCCTACGGCGTGACACCCCCTGCTGATGCGGGGCAGGCTCTCCATTGAAAGGAGGGAAAATATTTGATTTTCTATTTGTTACCTTTATCTTCCTCTCTGAGGAGGAGTATCCCCCGAAGGCAGGAGGAGGTGGTGGACTTTTGTGGGCTAAAACTATTGATACTTCTCCCCTGTAGCCTTCTTTACATCCTCAAGATAATTCTTGATATTCTGTTCCTCTTCCTTCTTCACGATCAGCAGCACATCCTTCGAATCCACAACAATAAAATCCTTTAAGCCCTGCACTACCGCAATCTTCCCTGGAGTGATATTGAAAATGTTTCCCCTGCAATCGTATGAGAAGACATCACCGCTAACGCTGGAATTTCCTTTCTTATCCGTCTTTGAATGTTCATGAAGGCTGCTCCAGGTCCCGAGATCCGACCAGCCTATGTCAGTGCACATCACGTAGACATTCTCCGCTTTCTCCATAATGCCGTAATCTATCGAAATGCTGCGGCACTCAGCATATGTCTTACTGATGAATTTGTTCTCCTGCTTTGTCCCAAAATATTCTTTGCCTTCTTCAAAGACCGAGAACATTTCAGGCAGGTATTTTTCGAATGCAGCCATGATCGCCTTGATGTTCCATATGAATATGCCCGAGTTCCAGTAGAAATCACCGCTTTCAAGGAACACCCTTGCCAGCTCGATATCGGGTTTTTCAGTGAATGTCTTGACTTTCAGCAGGTTTGTAAATCCCTTTACCGGCTTCTTCTTGTCAGCCTGGATATAGCCATATCCTGTTTCCGGCCTGTCCGGTTCGATCCCAAGCGTGAGGAGTGCATTATTGTCCTCAGCAAACTCGAAACTCTTGCGAATTACTTCATTGAATTTATCCTCCTTTATTATCAGGTGATCGGCCGGTGTTACTGTAATCACTGCATTCTCATTCTCCTTCAGAATCCTGAATGTACCGTAGGCAAGACATGGAGCAGTATTGCGCCTGAATGGCTCTGCAAGTATGTTGTTGGGATCAATGTCAAGCTGGTTTGAAACAAGATGCTTGTGTTCTGCACTTGTAACAATGAAAATGTTCTCCTTTTTGCAGATAGAACAAAACCTCCTGTAAGTCTGTTGTAAAAGGGTTTCACCCCTGCCGAGTATGTCGAGGAACTGTTTGGGCCTTTCGCGCCGGCTCAATGGCCAGAAACGACTTCCCACACCACCAGCCATGATGATTACATACCTGTTGTCCATCAGTATTTTGGATTAATTGTAAAAAAGTTATGCAAATATATAATTATTTTGACCAATCCGGGTTTAACCCATTGTGAACGATTTAATGTAAATATTTGTAATTTTAGCCCCTCTGATAATTTATCGATGTTCAGATTTTTAACACAGTTAGGAAACTATATCCTGCTTCTCAAGAAAGTTTTATCAAAGCCGGAAAAGCCCTCAGTCTATTATAATCAGACAATGCGCGAAATGGTTTTTCTCGGACTGAACTCTGTCGGAATTATAACCATAATTTCATTCTTCATGGGAGCAGTGATTACCCTTCAGACTGCTTACAATACTGAAAATCCAATCTATCCGACCTACCTCATCGGACTGGGTACACGCGATTCGATTTTACTTGAATTCTCATCCACGGTGGCTTCTCTTATTCTCGCGGGAAAAGTCGGGTCCAGTATCGCATCCGAGATCGGGACCATGAGAGTAACTGAACAGATAGATGCACTTGAAGCCATGGGGGTTAACTCAGCTTCGTACCTCATACTCCCCAAGCTGATAGCAACGCTCGTCTTTAATCCCTTCTTAACACTTATCAGCATTAACGTGGGTATATTCGGCGGATGGATCGCCGGAACCTTATCTGGCGTCATTACATCGGACGATTATATCTACGGGATCCAGTATGCCTTTATACCCTATTATATAACATATTCACTGATTAAAACTCTCTTTTTCGCATTCATAATTACAAGTGTTTCTGCATTCCAGGGGTATTATGTCGAGGGAGGTTCCCTTGAAGTTGGCCGGGCAAGCACCAAGGCAGTCGTTTACAGCAGTGTTCTTATCCTGCTATTCAATGTAATATTAACCCAACTCCTGCTGTCATGATAAAGGTCAGTAACCTGAATAAATTTTTTAACGGGAAGCAGGTCCTGACTGATATCTCGGTGAGCTTCGATGCCGGCAAGACAAACCTTATCATTGGCAGAAGCGGATCGGGCAAGACTGTACTGCTTAAGTCAATTATTGGGCTTCACGATATCGATAGCGGGGAGATATGGTACGATGATGTATTGTTCAATAAGCTGGATTTCAATGCAAAAAAGGAGATCAGGAAAGAGATAGGAATGCTTTTCCAGGGACGCGCCCTCTTCGACTCCCTTACCGTGGAACAGAATGTAAGGTTTCCGCTGGACATGTTTACCACAAAGGAAGAAGAGGAAAAAATTGAAAGGGTTAACTTCTGCCTCAGGAGAGTCAATATCATCAATGCAAATAAGCTTTTCCCCTCAGAATTGTCAGGGGGGATGAAAAAAAGAGTTGCGATCGCAAGGGCAATTGCACTTAATCCGAAATACCTTTTCTGTGACGAGCCCAATTCAGGGCTGGATCCCATGACGGCGATCCTTATTGATGATCTAATAAGCGAGCTTACAAAAGAGTATTCAATGACCACTATTGTCAATACTCACGACATGAACTCGGTAATGAAGATCGGTGAGAAGATTGTATTCATTCACGAAGGCTTTAAATGCTGGGAAGGAAGCAATGCCGAAATCCTTCAGTCCGACTGTGACACCCTGAATGATTTTGTTTTCGCAAATGCACTGGCCAGGCAGCTCAAATCATCTCCAAAAAAATAATCCCTTTATTGTTTATCTTTAACTTCTTCGTAATCAACGTATTCCCCAATCTCCTTCGAGACACCTTTTGATCTGGGTTCGTTATTTTGCTCGTTTTTCCTCCTTCTTCCTTCATCTTCCTGTTCAGCAAAATATCTTGCAAATGACCTAACCAGAAGGTAAATAATTATTCCTACAAGTATAAAACGGATCAGATAAGTCATCTCAAATAATTTATTCTGCTACAATTCATTATCTTTCACATCCTTTGGCGGCCTGGCCTTCCGGTAACCAAATACAAGATTTATCCCGAACCTCGTGTGTATTGTATTCCAGTCTGCCGGCAGAACAATCTTGTCTCCGCTCTCTCCGCCGCTTCTCCACCGGAATGGGATCTTGTCAAGCAGGAAATAGAACTGTGCGGGGCCTCCTCTTGCAGCAAGACCTATTCCAAAATTATCGTAGGAGCTGTTACATAAAGTATAAGCAAGAGTTCCTGAAAAAACGCTGCCAAGATTCATATTGCCCGACAGGGTAAAGGCTTCCTTTACCTGCTTTCCCTGTATCCTTGAATAGGATAACAATCCTGCAGAGAAAATGTCGTTAAAAATATATTGTCCGCCGACTGACACGCCAAAAGGAAGGCCCGTCGTGAAAGGTTTCCCCACCGTGGAGCCGTAAAAGGAATTCTTAAGTGTATCAGCGATCGATCCAATCACGTCATCAATTGTTGAATTACCGTCATAAACATCTGTCAGATCGAGTCCCGCAAGCTCAATATTGTTTTTAGCCTTCAGGTTTGAAATGTCTGCCTTCCATCTAATGAAACCAAGATCTGTCACAGACGCGGAAACAACAATGTTCCTGTTTATTTCATAAACGGCACCGATATCGAGTCCGGCTCCGGCATTTTTCATTCTTCCGACAAAATCCTTAATACCTCCGTCTTTATCAAACTTTGCATTGGTGACCTTGTTGTTCTGATCATATTCGAAAACTACAGGACCGCTCATATCGAGGGTCATGTCCGTATTCAGAGTATAGTTGTTGCTTACTAAAAGGTCAATCCTGTTGCTTCTGAACGAACCGGCTGTAATTCCGAACAGGAGTTTGGCTTTTGCCCCGATCCTCAGCTTTGGCGTGATATTCTTCGAAGCTCCGAATCCGATTTCATTGTATGCGTTAAAATCCAGCCTCGAGGCTGACAGATCGAAGCTCTTGCCCATGAATTCGTCATTGCCAAGGAATGCGATCCTTATAAGATCCCGCGGCAGAACGACGTTCGCATCAGCCCGTTCATTTATATCAAGGAAAAGGTAAAGGTCCTTATTAACTGCTATTCCGAATCCTAAAAGCTGCACCGCAACCTGCGGTTCTACATAGTTCAGGTTCTTTATTCTGCTCAGGAACCTGTCCCTGTCGAAACCTGGCTCGATAAACGGCAATGTTGTCTTTGAGATCTTTGTCCCCCTGGCAAAAAGTTCCGAGAAACTGATAAAGTTGTTTGAGATGTTTACGCCGACACCGGTAATACCAGGTAATCCTATGTAAAGGGTGTTTGACGGCTTGAAAGCGGGATTCAGCAGATGATTCTGAGGCAGTTTCATAAAATAGAGTACCTGATTGTTCTGCGCGGAAACCCCCATGAAAACAAACAAACAAAATACCGGTATAAGGAATCTCAGAATGGTTTTCATATCTCTTTATTATTTAAGGTTCGTGTCAAGCTTATAGTTGTACAGGAACCTGTCAGTTCCCCCCACGATCAGGTTCCATTCATTTCCGGATCTCAGCTTGCCAATTGAGAACATTGAAGCACCCTTCAGTGGAAATCCGTTCATTATCTCTCCCTTGCTGTCAACCAGGTAGATCAGGTTTTTATTCATGTCAAAAACCCCGATTTTCCGGTCTGATGAAGAAAAGATAAAATTGATCGGACCACCAAGTTTATCGGAACTGAAATCCCTGGCAAACATTTCCTGCCTGTCCTGATCGTAAAGGTACAAAACGCCCTTATCAATGAAAACATACTCGCCAAGTCCATCACCATCTACGTCAAAAAAATCGAAGGAATGGTCAAAAGAGAACTTCCTCAGGCTGAATTTCCTGACTTCCCCGTCGAAATAAATATACTGTATAGTACCGTCCGGGGATGTGCATACAAGGAATGGGGCTGATCCCGGGGCAAGCCGTAAAGTTGATCCCTTTGCCTTTGTGACCTCATCTTTGGGTCTGATCCTTATATTGCCTGATCTGTCAAGAAAATAAATTGAATACTCATCTGCCACTACAATGAAATCCTTACCTGAAACCCTGTAAAAGTCCGCTTCAGTAGTTACCGTACCCGGTGTTCTGAAAGGCTCCCATCCCTTCACCACACTTCCCGACTTGTCGTACAGATAAATCTTCCTGTCTTCACCAGAAATCGCCAGCCTGTATGTTCCATTATTGTCATAGTCAAAAAGTGCGAGTGAATTAGTGGCAGGTGATCTCAGCTTCACGGGGTATCGTTCGACGTAGTTCCCGTTGCGGTCGAGAAGATGCAGGTTCTCCCTGCCTGAGAAGAGAATCTGGTACTTCCCGTTCCTGTAATAATCGATCATATAGACTGAACCAACTATCTTTTCCTTAAGAGGTACCTTCCAGAGAACCCGGCCTGCGGCATTAATGAGATACGCGTTGTTCTTTACATCCTGAATGAATATTTCCTTTGCCCCGGTGTTGTGATTTGTAAAAAAGAAAGGTTTTATCGCTGCGGTTGTATCTAGCAATGTCTCCCATTCAGTAGGCGATTCCTCCATGACCTCATCCCTGTACCTTAAGGATAAACTGTTATAAACCATCCCGTTGATCGGTGCCAGCTGAAATCCGATACATTTTATCTTATTCACTGAACTTTTATTCGATCTTAAACCTTTTATGATATCCTCATTGAAGTAAAGTGAAAGATAATCAAGTATCTGCGACGGCACACAATAGAACAAATATCCGGCCCTGGTGGGAAGTGTTCTTTCAAAGTCACGGTACTGTACGTCGTTCACCAGCGTCTTGTTAAGTATATTTTCATAAAGAAACCTGGAGACCGTAACATCCGAACTCCCGGTTATCATGTAATTGTCGAAAAAAGTATACCATGAATCGCTGAAACCCTGGGCGAATCCCGGCTTCAGAACTGAAATAAGTCCGGGTGTCCCGGTGAAATATACCGGAATATTGGTCTGGTCATCAGGATGAAAATAGCTGGTCATTATTTTGCTTTTCATCGATTCGAGGAAGATATTTTCGCATTGTGCCCGGTCCTTAAGCTCATAGATCACAAGGGAATTATCAGTGAATGGATTATTTCTTATCGCGATATAAGCCTTTGTTATTTCACTTCCAAGAAAAGGTCTCAGCCTTGCAGCCATATTTACTATTATATCAGGTGTTGAAGCAGGTATATTCCCGCTTTGTCTCTCAGGGGAAAAAGCTATTGATTCAAAAAGTGCGGTTTCGGCGGGGAGTACCCTGGAAGTCCTGAATTCAGCAGGCTGAACTGTTTTATATTTGTACATTATTTCCGACGGATCGGTGCTTTCAGTGTAGCCGCTCAGAGATACACCGTCAGGATTTATAAAGATGTCTCCCCCGGCACATACTCCCAGTTTTGATATCCTGTCAGAAAGGGAAGCGCCTCCCTGCCTGAATATCCGGTCTGTCACTCCGTCAAGATTGCTGAACACGATGAAAAGTTTATCTTCTTTTTTACCGGACGAGAGGAGTATTCTGGAAAAACCGGGGACCGCGCGTATATCCGGCCCGGGGGAATACTGATTACGCACCTTTTTTATCAGCTCTGAGGATGTGCTGCATATAAGCAGGCCGGGTATTGTTGTTATAAAGGCTGTATCACTGAGGTTATTGCGGATAAAAGGTATATATAGAACCTTTTTCCCGCTGAGTATTAGCTCATTAATTCCGCTGATACCAGAAGCGACGAATGCGTCCTTTATATGCCTCAGCCGTAATTCACCGGAGATAGCCTTTGATAGAAACGGTTGAAGTCCGCTATCATTTGACGGGTGAAATGAGATAAGCGCCGGACCCTCCTGGGCTAGTTTCTTGAAGGCAGGATTGTTTACCTGGTCGGCAAGAAATTTAAGTCTCGTGCTGAAACCTGTAAACTCCTTGATTTTTTCTATTTCTGAAAAGAGACCCTGACCCGAAGTAACTGAATTCAGAAGGCTTTGAAGATCGGTTGTTTCTACTATTATGCAGGCATCAGGCTGTATAACCTTAAAAGGATCAGCAGAAAGGCCTTCCCTGCCCTGGTGAAGGAAATACCCGAGGACAGCCACACCAGCTATCAGAAGGACTACAAGAACAATTGCTATGCGCTTTCCCACCTGAGATCAGTTCTGAATACCTCAGTCAAAATTAATAATAAAAAGCTACGGATTAAGATTTGGCACGCATTTTGATCTTGATATGTTACACAGGCAATCTCAAACATATACTTGATTCTTCAAGGGCAGCCAGGTCAAAAGCCTGGCTTTCATTATTTAAGCCCGGCCCTGATCATTAAGATCAGAAGGGTTTATACCCGATTATTTCTCTGACATCCCTGATAGTTCCTGATGCGCTTTCCCTGGCTTTTTGACCCCCTTCACGCACCACCTTGGCAAGGAATTTATTGTCGGCCAGGATCTCATTGATCCTGTTTCTTATCGGGTTTGTGACCCTGATAATATCCTCAGCCAGCTGTTTCTTAAGCTCACCATAGCGTATTGTGGCTGCAGCATGCTGTTCTGTGAAATATTTAACAGTGGCAGGATCCGAAACCACCTTCATAATGGTAAAGAGGTTTTTCACAGGCTCCGAAGGTTCCTCGCCCGGATGCGAAGGTCCTGTGTCAGTAACCGCACCCATGACTTTTCTTCTGATAACTTCAGGAGGATCGGCAAGAAATATCCCGTTCCCTTCGCTTTTTCCCATTTTACCTGTACCGTCAAGTCCGGGTATCTTAATAAGCTCCTGTCCGAAATTATAGGCATCCGGTTCAGGAAAGTAGTTGACCTCGTAAATGGTGTTGAACCTGCGTGCAAACCTCCTTGTCATTTCAAGATGCTGCTCCTGATCCTTTCCTACAGGTACATGATTTGCCTTATGAATGATTATATCAGCAGCCATAAGCACCGGATAGGTCAGTAATCCGGCATTTATATTATCAGGATGCTTCCTTATCTTCTCCTTAAACGATGTGGTTCTTTCAAGCTCACCAATATATGCATTCATATTCAGCAGGAGGTACAGTTCCGTCACCTCAGGAACATCACTCTGGACAAATACAGTGGCTATTTCGGGATCGATCCCGCAGGCAAGGTACTCTGCAAGGACCTGTTTTATATTTCCATGGATGTCGTCAGGTTTCGGATGCGTTGTAAGAGAATGATAATCAGCGATAAAGAAAAAACATTTGTTCTCTCTCTGCATTTTAAGAAAATTCCTTAACGCTCCGAAATAGTTGCCCAGATGAAGGTTTCCTGTCGATCGTATACCGCTCACTACAGTGTCCATTGTGCTCCCGAATAAAATTACCGCAAAAATAATTGTTTTTCGTTACAGATCATCCCCCTGGCTCCTTATTGAACGACCTCATTCCCTTTGCCCCCTTCTCCCATAGTGAGAAGGGGGAACAAAGAAGCTGGCTACAACAAAGCCCCTCATACTCCGGGGGAGAGCCTGTCCCGCTATGGCGGGAGGTTTGGGGAGAGGTCTTTCACCTTGGAGAAGGGGGTCAGGGGCATGAGGTAAAAAAATCGTACCTTTGCCTGATCTAAATTAAAGAGGCCATGGAATCGACAAGACAGAAAAAAGTATCAAGACTGATCCAGAAGGAGATGGCCGATATCTTCCTGAAAAAAGGCTCAGTACTGACTCACGGGAAAATGATTTCAGTGACAAAGGTGAGAATAAGCCCCGATCTTTCATTTGCAAAGGTATATTTAAGCATCTATCCGTCAGCAGGTCAGGATTCAATTCTGAATGAAATTCATGAGCAATCATCAAAGTTAAGGTTCGAAATGGGTCAGAAGGTGAGAAGACAGCTCAGGATCATTCCTGAAATTGCCTTCTTCATCGATGACAGCCTCGATTATATCGAAAATATCGAAAGGCTGCTTAAATCCTGATAAGCATGCAGTACGATCCGATTAAGAAAATACTCGGACGGTTCTTCTCTGGCTCCGTATTCATGAGAAAGACCTTCTTCGTACTTCTTGATCTGCTGCTGCTCAGGACATGGCATGTGAAAAAAGCCATCAGGAAAATTTCAGCAGGCATGCCTCAGGATGCTTCAATACTCGATGCCGGAGCCGGATTCGGCCAGTATTCCTGGTGGATGGCCAGAAAGAACAGGAGCTGGATAATCAAGGCAGTCGATATCGATGCCGGACATGTCGCAGATGCAGGAAGATTCTTCATGCGGACCGGCTTCTCGGGCAGGGTAGCCTGCGAAATCCTTGATCTTACCAGATTAAAGGATACAGATGCATTCGATCTGATCCTATCGGTTGACGTCATGGAGCATATTAAGGATGATGAGCTTGTTTTCAGGAACTTCTTTCATGCCCTGAAACAGAGAGGTGCCATGCTCATTTCGACTCCGTCCGACAAAGGAGGCTCTGATGTTCATGATGCAGCCGGACATTCATTCATTGATGAGCATGTAAGGAACGGCTATGGTATACCTGAGATCACTGAAAAACTGGTCAGGGCAGGATTCAGTGATATTAAAGCTTTATATACCTATGGGAAACCCGGACATATCTCCTGGCTGATCTCAATGAAATACCCGGTTATGATGCTTGGCCTGTCCCGGATATTCTTCATCTTTCTTCCATTTTACTATCTGATAACCTTTCCTTTCGCATTATTTCTTAATTTTCTGGATGTTTCCACGACGCACAGGTCTGGGACCGGATTACTGGTTTTGGCAAACAGGTAAAAATTGAAGCTCTCCCTTTATATTGCAAAAAGATACCTTTTCGCGAAAAAATCGAGAAACGCTATAAATGTCATCTCATCAGTATCCGTAGCAGGAGTTACGGTGGGTACAATGGCCCTGATTATAGTCCTTTCTGTATTCAATGGCCTTGAGACCCTGGTGCGTTCAATCTTCAACACGTTCGATCCTGACCTTAAGATTACGGCTGCGGTCGGGAAAACCTTTGTTCCGGATACACCAAGCCTCAGGCTTCTTTCAAAAGTGAAGGGAGTGGAATGCTATTCCGAATGTGTGGAAGAAAATGCTTTGTTGAAATATGGTGAAAAGCAATATATTGCCAGCATAAAGGGAGTTGACGACAATTATGTCCGCGTCTCAGGGATCGACAGCGCAATGTGGGACGGTGAATTTAAGCTGAGGTCTGAACAGGGCAGGCCATATGCAATTCCCGGAATAGGTATCGCTAATAATCTCGGGATCAGGGTTAACTTCGTAACTCCGCTGATGATCTATGTGCCAAGGCGCACGGGAGGCACTGATCTGAATCCCGAGAATGCATTTATCAGGAAATATATTTTCCCGTCAGGCATTTATCAGGTTGAACAGGATTTTGATTCGAAATATGTTTTTCTCCCGATTGATTTTGCCAGGGAGCTTCTTGAATACACTGACGAGGTGAGCTCGGTTGAAATAAAATTTACTCCCGGGGCACAGGAGGCTGCGGTCCAGAAAGAGGTGAAAAAGATATTCGGGAAAGGATTCGTGGTTCAGAACAAGTTTGAGCAGCAGGAGATCTTCTATAAAGTTATGCGCTCTGAACGGCTGGCGATATTCTTTATTCTTACGCTTATACTTATAATTGCATCATTCAGCATCATCGGTTCCCTGACAATGCTGATCATCGAGAAAGAGAGGGATATTGAAATACTAAAGAGCCTCGGCGCCGACAATATACTTATAAGGAAGATATTCATCTTTGAGGGATGGCTGATATCAATAATCGGAGCCTTTGCCGGCATATTGCTTGGTTTTGTGGTCTGCTGGATACAACAGACATATGGTATTGTACGTCTCCACAGCGAATCACTGATAATGAAGGCTTATCCTGTTGTCATGCAGATAAAAGACTTCATTATCGTTCCCCTCACCGTCCTGCTTATCGGGTATTGGGCAGCCTGGTATCCGGTAAGATTCCTGACCAGGAAATACCTGAGGGAGAAATAAGAAGAATGGCTATTTTTAAGGTATGAAAAGATTTATCCTTCCGGTCCTGTTTATTTTTACGGTTCTGGCCTTCTCGTGTGCCGGCCGGAAAAATAAAGCCGACCGCAGGGATACAATTCCTGAAAAAGACCTTATTCCGATCCTGATTGACATCCACATTGCAGACGGATTGCTTTCACTTCCCAAAATAAATTTCATGTTCTCAAATGTCGATACCCTCGGGAATTATATGGATATTGTCAAAAAGCACGGGTATACAAAGGACCAGATGGACCGGACAATGAGGTACTATTTCATGAGGCGTCCAAGAAAGCTTGTTAAGATTTATGATAAAGTGCTTGGAGGAATAAGTGAGCTGGAATCAAGGATAAGCAGGGAATCGCCTGAGTACAATTCACCGGAAGCAAATATATGGCACGGGAAGTTCTCCTATTCATTCCCGGATCCTTCGGGAAAAGACACTGCATGGGTTGATTTCCCGGCTGTTTACCTTCAGGCTTACATCCTGAAATTTACACTTACACTTTATCCCGATGACCAGTCGGTTGATCCCCGCCTCGGTCTTTATTTTGTCCACACTGACAGTTCAGGCAATGAAAAAAGGATATCATTCACCTCGCTGCCGTATATTAAGGATGGCAAGCCTCATTCCTATTTCACATTCCTGAATATGGACCTTCCTGCTCCCGTAAGGCTTAAAGGGTGGTTTACCGGTAATGAATGCAACACACCCTTTGTTTACAGGCATCTGAGGCTCCAGAATATAGTCCTCACACGGAAAATATACTAAGGTGAGATACCTTTCGGCCCAATATGTATTCACCAATGCAGGACCACCTCTTAAAAGAGCCCTGGTAATCGCTGATGATGACGGTACAATAAGAAGCGTTGAGGATACAAATGGGAATTTGCCGGAAAAAGGGTCCCTTGAATTCTTTAACGGCATTATTATCCCGGGATTTGTCAATTGCCACTGCCATCTCGAGCTTTCTCATATGAAAGGAATGATTGCAAAAGGATCAGGATTGCCCGGATTCTTAAAGGAGATACGTTTATTAAGGGAATCTGACGAAGCATCTGTTGTGTCGGCAGCTGAGACGGCTGATGCCTTTATGTGGAATGAAGGAGTGGTCCTCTGCGCTGATATTTGCAATAATCACTCAACATTCAGTCTTAAGAAAAAAAGCAGGATCAAATACGTAAACCTGCTTGAAGTATTCGGCATCGATCCGGATAAAGCTTTGAAGCGGATGGACGAGGTTCTTGAACTTTCACAAATGGCAGATTTGCAGGGGCTCACGTACTGGATGGTACCTCATACTCTGTACTCAATGTCACTGCCGCTGCTCAGCCTTCTGAAGATGAGAACAAGCTCCAACCGGGTAACCTCCATTCATTTCATGGAATCCGTTGCAGAGGAGGAATTCCTGAGATACAAACGAGGGCCGATATTGGAATCCTATAAGGAAACAGGGCTGGCAACCGGCCTGCTTCAGACAGTTCCTGATCCCGTATCCGGTATAATTGAATGGATCACACCTTCAGGGAACCTCATTCTTGTGCATAATACGTTTGCGGACAGGATTACAGTCAATTCGGTCAGGAAGAGGGAAAATGCCTTTTTTTGTCTCTGCCCAAACTCCAACCTCTTTATTGAAAACAAGCTTCCTCCCCTCGAAGTGCTTGTCGAGGAAAAATGTGATATTGTCATCGGCACTGACAGTCTAGCATCAAATTCCGGCCTGAGCATCCTTAACGAGCTCAGAACCATTCAGCAATTCTTTCCTTCAATAAAGCTTGAAGAGCTCATAAAATGGGCAACCCTGAATGGTGCAAGGGCGCTCGGGGAATCAACGGGATTCGGATCGATCAGTCCCGGAACCAAGCCCGGCCTTCTGCTTATTGAAGACATCGACCTGCAGAACATGAAACTGCTTCCTGAAAGCAGGGTCAGGTTTTTGTGCTAATTTTGCAGAGTTTTCCAAAAGGTATAGTGTCAACATTTCTATTCGATAAGATAATTTTTGGACCTGTGCGGAGCAGGAGGCTGGGTGTCTCACTGGGTATCAACCTTCTTCCCGGAACAGAAAAAGTATGCAATTTCAACTGCATCTACTGCGAATGCGGCTGGACATATAAATCGAAAACTGACGGAAGTGGTCTTCCGGGCCGTGAAGAAGTAAGGAAGGCTCTTGAAAGGAAGCTGTCGGAAATGAAACGTAACGGCCGGACTCCTGATGTGATAACCTTTGCCGGTAACGGGGAACCAACCCTTCATCCTGAATTCCCCGGCATAATAGACGACTGCATAGAGCTGAGGGACAAATACTTCCCTGATTCTAAAATAGCTGTTCTATCCAACTCCACAACGATTACTGTTCCTCATATCAGGGAAGCTCTCCTGAAAGTCGATCAGAACATCCTGAAACTTGATTCAGCCTTCGACCTTACAATCCGGACTCACAATCAGCCAAGAGTAAATGTAAAGGTTGAAGAGCTTATCTCCAACCTGAAGGGATTGAACGGGCAGCTTATAGTGCAGACCCTGTTCCTCCGGGGCATTTACAAAGGGAAAGTAATCGATAATACAACTCCTGAGGAGGTCAGTGCGTGGCTGAAGGCCATTGAAATGATAAAACCATCGCAGGTGATGATTTACACTATCTCAAGAGACACACCTGACGGAGGGGATCTTCATAAAGTATCACTTGCTGAACTGAAACGAATTGCCGCACTGGTTGACAGGCTCGGAATCGAAACACAGGTGTCAGGCTGACACAAAAAAGACCCGATGACTTTGAGCAAACAATTCAATATACTGGTGTGCCCGCTGGAGTGGGGCCTGGGCCATGCAGGCAGGATGATCCCGCTCGTAAGGAGATTACAGGAAAAAGGTCATAATGTCTTCATCGGAGCCGGCAGTGAACTTCAGAGGTTTTTCCGTTCTGAGCTGACAGGAGTGAAATATATTGATTTCAGGGGCTTCAGTCCATCATACTCAGTTCAGTTACCCCAGTATGCGGCTCTCCTGATGAGGTTGCCGGTTCTCATTTTTCATATAATTGCCGAACACATCAGGCTGAAAAGGATTATTAAAGACAATAAAATCGATATTGTCATAAGTGATAACCGTTTCGGACTCTGGAACAGGAAGATCAAATCCATATATCTGACTCACCAGGTCCGTATTCCGTTTCCTGAAAAGTTCAGGTCCCTTGAATGGATCGGTACTGGTTTCCACAGGTTTATCATAAAAAAATATTCTTTCTGCTTTATACCTGATCTTCCGGGTGAATTGAATCTTTCCGGGAGGCTGTCACATGGAGTGAATATGACCCTTACAACCCGGTTTATCGGCATACTTTCAAGATTTACAGACTGTTATCCTTCACAACACCCTGAAAAAGAATCATTTCCGGACATCACCATAATACTCTCAGGTCCGGAACCACAGAAAGGAATCCTCAGGCAGATACTGGTCGGAATTTTCAAGGAAAAGGAACTTAAAGTAGTGATCCTTGAAGGAAAACCAGGAACTATCGAGCCGGTTACCCGAATTGGAAATACTATCTCATATAACCATCTTTCCTCAGGAGAAATGGCAGAATTGCTTTCAGGCAGCAAAAACATAATCACTCGTTCGGGTTATACTTCAATAATGGAGCTTGTAAGCCTGAACCGTTCAGCATTGCTGATCCCCACACCCGGTCAGACTGAACAGGAGTATCTTGCAAGATACCTGTCTGCAAAAGGCTGGTTCATGACCGTTTCACAAAGAGCCCTGAATCTGGAAACAGTATTGCTTCCTCCAAAACAGTTCGATTCAGTAAAAATGGTAGCTGAAAGCAGAATATTGCTTGAAGAGGCTCTTGATGAGATCTTAAAATAACGAAATAAAGAGGCCTATCCCGCAGATACCGGTAAGATATCCGAGCCATACCTGCGCAGGATTGTGCGATTTGAGCCTTAACCTCGAAGAAAGGACAAGACCACCGATCAATATTGCGCATACAAGGTACCAGGTAAGGGGAGTGTACATCTTATACGAAAGCACGATCACTACCGCTGTAAGGGCTCCGGCGGCAACAGCATGTATCGATATCTTCCACCAGAAATTGATGAAAGTAACCACAACTGCCATAACTGATGTGGCAAGAAAGAATGATTTAATAATGAATGGCACCTGGAACCTGAAGACGATGAATGCGGTTGTGGAATAGAGTATCGAAGCAGTAAGCAGGGGTATGATCCTTTCGCTTTTTTCCTCAATTTTATACGAACTTATCAGATTCCTGTATCTGAAGAATGGGAGCAGCATCAGAGGAATTAACACGTTATCTACTGTCACAATGAAGAATAATATCCTTTTTACCGTAAAGGGAAGAAAACCAAGGAATGTAGGCGCTGTAAAAAGTATAAGCAACGCATACAACGGCATAAAAACGGGATGAAAAATAATGCTGATTGTTTTTGCTACAGCATCTGGAATGTTTTTTCTGCCTTCAGTGCTCATTAAGCTTGAACTTGATTATTAATAATAACAGAAACGGGAAGAGGCGTAATATATTACACATCCTAAATCTCCCTTCTTAACCTGGCTACAGGAATATTCAGCTGCTCGCGGTATTTTGCGACAGTCCTGCGGGCTATCTGATAGCCTTTGTCCTGGAGTATTTCTGTTAGCCTTTCATCTGTAAGCGGCCTTCTTTTTTCCTCATTTTCAATGCAATCCTGAAGGATCCGCTTGATCTCCCGTGTTGAAACCTCTTCGCCGCTGTCGGTCTGAAGTCCTTCTGAAAAGAAGAATTTCAGTGGCAGTATGCCGAAATGGGTCTGAATATATTTCGAGTTTGCAACTCTTGAAACAGTTGAAATGTCGAGTCCTGTCATTTCAGCCACATCCTTCAGGATCATCGGTTTAAGTTTGGTTTCATCCCCGTCAACAAAATACTCCTGCTGGTATTCCAGAATGGCATTCATTGTAAGCAGAAGAGTGTTCTGCCTTTGCCTGATTGCATCTATAAACCATTTTGCCGAGTCGATCTTTTGCTTTACAAACATGATTGCTTCCTTCATTTCCTTCTTCTGCCCCTTTTCCTTTATATACGACTGAAGCATTTCGTTGTAAGCCGAACTCAGCCTCAGCTCCGGAAGATTACGCGAATTCAGGTGCAGGTCAAAGCCATCCTCAGTCAGATCAAGTATAAAATCAGGAATTATGGGCTGGGAAGTCTTTGTAAAGGAATCACTGAACAGGCTTCCGGGCTTGGGATTCAGCTTAAGTATCTCTTCTATTGCCGTCTTGAGCTCATCTTCAGTTATTCCCATTCTTGCTGTTATCTTGTCATAATGCCTTTTGGAAAACTCATCAAAATAGAGATCGATAACAGTGTATGCTATTTTTATTGCAGGTTGCGTGCGGTCCTTGATTGCAAGCTGGATAAGCAGGCATTCCCGCAGGGATCTTGCGCCCACCCCGGGCGGATCAAGATCCTGGATCACAGTAAGAACTTCTTCAAGCTCCTGCTCGGTTGTTGTGACATTCTGAAGAAAAGCAAGATCGTCTACTATATTTATAAGCTCCCTTCTGAGGTACCCGTCCTCATCAATATTCCCGAGAATATATTCGCCAAGAATTTTTTGCTTATCGGTAAGATCTCTCAGACTGAGCTGAGACTCCAGATATTCATGGAATGAAGATCCCACTGAGAACGGGATCTCGCTTTTCTTTTCGTCTTCCTTGCTGTAATTATTTGTCTGAAGCCGGTATTCAGGGATCTCGTCCTCCTCAATATAGTCGTCAAGAGTGAATTCTTCCTGGTCCCTGTCCTTCTCATCAAGCTGTTCATCATCGATCTCCTCGTTGCGGATTTCATCTTCCTCCTCCTCAGGACCTTCCTCAAGAGCGGGATTCTCTTCAAGCTCCTTTTTGATCCTCTGCTCTATCTGCAGGGTAGGGACCTCCAGCAGCTTGATCATCTGAATCTGCTGCGGCGAAAGTTTCTGAAGAAGTTTCTGCTGGAGCTTTTGTTTTAACATTTCTTGCAATAAGGAAAAACGAGTAATTATAACCTAGAATTCAGCATTTTTGGGTGTTCTCGGGAAAGGTATCACATCCCTTATATTTGACATCCCTGTCACGAACTGGATCATTCTTTCGAAACCCAGTCCGAATCCGCTGTGCGGAGCTGTGCCGAATTTCCTTGTCTCGAGATACCACCAGAGGTCTTTTTCCGGAATATTCAGTTCCTTTATCCTGTTATATAGTTTTTCATAGTTTTCTTCCCTCTGCGATCCGCCTATTATCTCACCAATAGCCGGGAAAAGTACATCCATTGCTTTGACAGTTTTCCCGTCATCATTCTGCTTCATGTAAAAAGCCTTGATCTCCTTCGGATAGTCAGTAATGATAACGGGCCTTTTAAAATGCTCCTCAACAAGATATCTTTCGTGCTCTGCCTGAAGGTCCCTGCCCCAGCCAACCGGGTATTCCCATTTCCTGTCTGCCGCAGTGAGTATTTCCACGGCCTCAGTATAGGTATTTCTGGCAAATTCATTCTCAAGAACAAACTTCAGTTTATCTATAAGTCCGTTATCGATCATTTTGTTGAGGAAAACAAGATCGTCCCTGGAGTTTTCGAGTGCATACCTGATCAGGTACTTCACAAAATCCTCCGCAAGGTCCATATTGTCTTTGATATCATAAAAGGCCATTTCCGGTTCTATCATCCAGAACTCGGCAAGATGCCTCGGAGTGTTTGAATTTTCAGCCCTGAACGTGGGCCCGAAGGTATAGATCTCACCCAGGGCAAGCGCGCCAAGCTCTCCCTCGAGCTGACCGGATACTGTCAGCTTAGTCTCCTTACCGAAAAAATCATTGTTATAATCAATTTCTCCGTTATTATTTTTTGGCAGGTTCTGAAGGTCGAGCGTGGTAACACGGAACATTTCACCGGCCCCTTCAGCATCACTTCCGGTAATTACGGGCGTGTGAAGATAATAGAATCCCTTGTCGTTGAAATATTTGTGAATGGCAAAAGCCATTGCATGCCTTATCCTGAAAACAGCTCCGAAAGTATTTGTCCTGAACCGCAGGTGAGCGTGTTCCCTGAGGAATTCCATGGAATGTCCTTTCTTCTGCAAAGGGTAGGTTTCAGCATCGCTTTTACCGTACAAGTCGATCTTTTCTGCTTTAATCTCCACATTCTGCTCCTGTCCGGGTGACTTAATAAGTTTCCCGGAAACGGCAATGCATGCCCCGGTTGTAATATCTCTGAGCAGATTTTCATCAATGTATGAAGTTTCAGCAACAATCTGGACGTTATTGATTGTAGATCCGTCATTAAGAGCTATAAAAACGATGTTGCGGCTTCCCCTTTTGGTCCTGACCCAGCCTTTGACAAGCACATTTTTCCCCACATCAGGGGAAGACAACAGCTCTTTGACTTTTATCCTTTTCATCATAAAAAACGACAAGAAATTTCCCCCGCAAAAATAATAAATTGTTGACCGTTAAACTTAATCCATGTGTCATTATTTCAGGAAATTTCCATAATAAATTAATCATAAAACAGTTATTATAAGGATAGGCTAAATCTTGCTGAATGGGACCTTACCACTCATCGCATTTTAATATCATATTGTTTATTGATTTGAGAATTAGTAAAATCTGAATAACTTTGAGTATATAATCTTCAACCAGTATTGCAATGGAAGAAACAAAGAAACAGATAATTGTGCAATGGGATTTCACACATGTTGCCGAAATCGCACTCGCCCATGATGTAAAGATAGGCCGAATGACTAGTAACGATATCGGCATTCTGCATATTGTGGATACCGGCATAA
>JAUZNW010000230.1 GCA_030706785.1 Bacteroidota bacterium
ATTGTACCGGAACCCTCATCAGTGATAGTTCCGCCACAAGTTGCGGAAGTTCCGGTGATATTTGTTATTTCGGAAGTGGTCAGAGTGGGGACTTCTCCTTTATCTTTTTTGCATGAATGGAAAACAAACAATGTTATTACCAAAACCACTCCAACAAGCACCTGACGGTTTTTCATTGGGTTGAGTTTTAAGCTGGTTGCAGGTTTTCCCTTGTGGGTATCAAAAGCAGATAAGACCATTCCCAATCACTAATAAATTATTTACGCTGAATGAATTAGTTCTCTTATCGTTTGATCAACGAACTATCTGATATATTTATTGTTTACCGGAAAGTGATTGTATTTTGAACAAAGGCCAGTATCATATTTGGGCTTGGTAGAAGCAGAATTATCAGTCAGCCTTCAGTATTCAGATCTTCAGGTTAGCATTTTATACTTTGCCGGTATTAGTAACCCTTCGGGTTTTACAATGAGGTTGCATTCAGGATGCCGGAATACTATTTTGCTTTACTTTCAAATAACATCGTGATTGAGACATCAAAGACCCTGTTCTTCATCTCCCGGCCTGCTGTTTTAACTGGTGATAAATTAAGCAGCCCCATACCGTAGCGCGAAGAAATTATAAATCCTTTGATAGCTAATCCAGCCCCAAGGTTCATCCCAACATCAAAAAGCCTTAAATCCCTTTTAACGCCTGATCCAAATCTTATCTTTCGAGCTTCAGCTCCCAATTCTATGTTCCCTCCAATACCGCATGCCAGATAGGAGCCTGCAAACAGAGTCAGCTTAATGACCTCTGATCCGATATCAAATGCAGCCGAGGCCGGAATCTCAATATAAATCGGAGATAAAGCTACATCAAGGGTGTCAACCTTGTAAATTGAACCCTTTGAGGAAAATAAAAATCCTGGCTGGAAACTTAAATTGCCTTTTACCGGAATTTCATAAATTCTGCCAAAATGTATTCCGGTCATTGTCTCCTGTTGGGGAATTTTACCTGAGACATTCAATTTCATTCTCGCCATATTAAATCCGATGGTATATCCCGACTTTATCTGGGCATTAATGACTGAAGTCAGGATAATCAGTACAATTTCAAGTACGTATTTAAGGTTGCTTTTCATTTGGAATCATATCCTTAACAGAAGCCTTTTAGCCGGTGCTGTTCATGGTTTAGAAAGGCATGTCGTCTATGGTTACCTCTAATATTCTAAAATAAAGTTACTTCGCTAAATAACCAAAGTCAATTTTATTTTTACAAAAATCCCTGCAATCACTGTTATATGCTGGTAAAGTTGCCTGGAGGATTAATCCTTTGTTTCTTGCGTGATGATCTTTGCGACCTCTGAGGTTAATGGATTTCATCTTATAATACTACTTACTTTACTGAAAGTGCCACTTTCGGTAATCATAGCCTGATATTTTATAATATTGCTGTCCGATTATAAAACATAAAAATGAAAGCTGAAATAATAACTATTGGGGATGAGCTTCTCATCGGCCAGACCGTCGATACCAATTCCGCATGGATAGGCTCCCAGCTCAGCCTTGCAGGATTCGATATACAGAAGAAGATCTCAGTACATGATAAAAGGCAGGACATTCTGAATATCCTTGCTGATGTCGAAGGCAGGGCAGAAGTCATAATTATTACTGGCGGACTTGGACCAACAAGCGATGATATCACCAAATATGCTGTGTGTGAATTCTTTAACACGCAACTGATCATGAATGAAATGGTGTATTCTATGATCCAGGACATGATGCAAAGGAGAAAATTCCCAATGAATGAGAATAACAGGAAACAGGCCGAGGTGCCTGAATCCTGCAGGGTCCTGACAAATGCAGTAGGTACGGCACCCGGTATGTGGTTTGAAAAGAACGGGAGCATCTATGTATTCCTTCCGGGCGTTCCTTATGAAATGAAATACATCATGACAGAACATGTACTCCCTGAGCTTAAAAAACGATTCAGCGCACAGTTTATAGTGCACAAAAACATCATGACATACGGAGTTTCTGAGGCCAGACTGGCAGAGATGCTGACAGAGTTTGAAACCGGACTGCCCGAGGAAATCAAACTTGCATACCTGCCATCAATGGGTATCAACAAGCTAAGGCTTACCGGCACGGGGAACAATCACGAAAAAGTAACCTCAATTGTAAATGAGCAGGTTAAAAAGCTTTATTCAATAATACCCGATCTGATCTATGGTGAAGATGAAGATCCTCTTGAGGCAGTCGTCGGAAAGCTTCTTACTGACAGGAAGAAGACCCTAAGCACAGCCGAAAGCTGCACGGGAGGTAACATAGCGCATTTGATAACGACAATTCCGGGAAGCTCGAAATACTTCATGGGGTCAATAATTGCCTATGACAACAGTATAAAAAGAAACATCCTGGGGATAAGTGAGGATATACTTGAAAGGGAAGGCGCTGTTAGTGAAACTGTTGTAAGAAGAATGGCTGAAAATTGCAGGAAGCTCCTCAACACCAGCTTTGCTGTTGCTACATCCGGCGTCGCAGGACCTGACGGAGGAACTGAAACAAAGCCCGTCGGGACATTCTGGGTTGCAGTTTCATCCGATTCAGGAACTGTTGCAGAACACCAAACATTCGGAAACGACAGGATGCTGAATATTACCCGGTTCTCATTTACTGCCCTTAACATACTGAGAAAACAAATAATCAGGGGATAATATTTATTTTCAGAGATCGTTGAAAAAAATTGAATCAATTATTTGGTTAATCAGATAAAAATCACGTATTTTGCGCTTCATTTTTGAGGAGACACTGTAATAAAGAAGTAATTACTTAATTAAATGTCACGGATTTGTCAGGTCACTGGGAAGAAAGCGGTCATTGGGAATAATGTATCGCACTCAAAGAGAAGGACTAAAAGGAAATTTTACCCCAACCTTTTCAATAAGAGATATTACCTGCCCGAAGAAGAAAGATGGATATCCCTTAAAATCTCGGCATCTGGTATACGTCTTATAAATAAAAAGGGATTAACGGCTGCTTTAAAGGAAGCAAGAGAAAAGGGCTATATCGTGAACAGCTAACGGAAAGGAGAGAAAATGGCAAAGAAAACAAAAGGCAACAGGCAGCAGATCATCCTGGAATGCACCGAACAAAAGGAAAGCGGGGTACCTGGAATGTCAAGATATATTAGCACTAAGAACAGGAAAAACACCCCTGACAGGATTGAAAGGATGAAATATAATCCGTTCCTGAAGAAACATACATTGCACAGAGAAATAAAGTAAAAGGTCAACGCTATGGCAAAGAAAGTTGTTGCAACTCTGAAAACTGGAAGCGGCAAGCTGTTTACCAGGTGCATCAAGATGGTAAGATCCCCGAAAACCGGATCATATCAATTTAAGGAAGAAGTAGTTCATAATGATCATATCAAGGATTTCTTCAATAAGAAATAACTTGTACGTGTAGTCAGGATATCAAGGCTTTCTTCGGTGCTGAAGGAAGCTTTTTTTATATTTGTCCATCAATAATTCCTGTTACCAATGGGCTGGCTGGGCTTCGGAAGCAAGGAGAAAAAAGAGGTTCTGAACAAAGGGCTCGAAAAAACCAAGGAGAATGTTTTTTCGAAAATTTCACGTGTCATTATCGGAAAATCGAAAGTGGACGATGAGGTCCTTGACAATCTTGAAGAAGCTCTTGTTTCCTCAGATGTCGGAGTATCAACCACACTAAAGATAATTGAAAAGATCGAGATCAGAGTAGCAAGGGATAAATATCTGAATACCAGTGAACTGAACAACATTCTGAGAGAAGAGATAGTTTCACTTCTTGTAAAGGACAGTACAGCTCCAGCAGGTGATTTTTCCGATCCACTGGTTTCCACTCCCTACGTGATAATGGTAGTAGGTGTGAACGGCTCGGGTAAGACTACGACTATCGCTAAAATTGCGCACCAGTACAAGAATGCAGGCAGAAA
>JAUZNW010000231.1 GCA_030706785.1 Bacteroidota bacterium
CCGTGAGGAAAACAGTTCATATCGATCTGGTAGGCGTATGCCATTTCCCCTTTGATTCCCATACGCTCATTTTCCATCTGTTTCACCGCCTTTACACCGGTCCCGGTGACAGATTGATAGGTAGCTATGACAAGACGTTTGATCTTATATTTCCTGTGAAGCGGAGCTAACGCCATAACCATCTGAATTGTTGAGCAGTTAGGATTTGCAATTATCTTATCCCCCTTTTTTATTGCATGGCTGTTGATCTCGGGAACCACAAGCGGCACGTTCTTTTCCATTCGCCATGCTGATGAGTTGTCGATAACAACGGTACCCACCTTTGCGAATTCAGGCGCCCATTCCTTAGAAGTGGAAGCTCCTGCAGAAAATATTGCGAACACAGGTTTTGCTTTAACAGCATCCCTGACACTTACAACCTTAACAGGCTTCCCTTTGAATGTCAGTTCCTTTCCGACAGATTTCTCTGATGCGGCAGGTATCAGTTCGGTAACTGGGAAGTTTCTTTCTTCAAGAACTTTGATCATTGTCCGGCCAACCATCCCTGTGGCACCAACAACAGCTGTTTTCATTTTATTTATTTGTTAAGGTCAAGGTAATTATTTAAATTTACTTTTAAGAAAAAACGTGCTAAAGTAACTTATTTTTTCTTTTCGTCGCGCTGCATGAATAAAGTTATTTTGCTGGTTTTGTTAATGCCGCTTCCGGCATTCGGCCAGATTATGGAAAATTTTGAATCCGGCCTCAGTTCCGGTTGGATTCAGAGTCCTGACGGACACTGGAATACTGATAATGCCAATAGCATTTCGGGCATGTCTTCCCTGCATCATTCTTTCGACAATGCCGGCTCCGGCAACGACAGGATAGGGATTGCCATAAACAGCTTCCACCCTGGTGAAGGGACATCCGGATGGAACTTCAAATTAAGGTACGGTTGCGAGCCTTCTTCCTCCAACAGCTGGGCAATCTGGCTAATGTCGGATGCAGGTCCGGCTTACATGCCGGATAATACGTCAGCGAATGGCTTTGCTGTTGGCGTTAACCTTACCGGCTATGATGACACCCTCAGGCTTTGGAAGATGAAAAACGGGAATCCTGCTGCTGTCGTCAGCACAGGAATAAACTGGCAGAACGATGTTAGTTCATCGGAGGCTGTCATGATAAACATCGTGCGATCCGCGTCAGGTCAGTGGACCTTTACCACATCCGGGCTTAATGGGAATATAATCAATACAGCCTGGGGTTACGATTCTGAATTGTTCAGTCCGGGCTGGTTTGTAGTAAGCTATAAATACACATCCACCCGAGACCGGCTTCTGTGGCTTGATGACGTAGCCATTGACGGGATTTTTTATGAAGACAATAAAGCTCCGGTCATCAGGAAGTGTGAAACTAAAGGAAGAAATTTACTGCAGGTATCATTTGATGAGGAAATTTCGGAAACTACATTGACAGCATCAAACTTTATCATTCCGGCAGATGGCAACCAAGCCTCGCGGATAACGGTAGCTAATTCGTATTCCCTGAATATTGAATTCGAAAAAGAATTCAGAAACAAGGTGGGCAACAGGCTGGTAATAAGCAATCTGTGTGACAGGCTGCAAAACTGCAGGCGTGAGACAGTCTTTGATTTTGTTCCCTCATGGGCTGAACCCGGTGATGTAATTATTTCGGAGATAATGGCTGATCCTATGCCCGCTGTTTCCCTGCCCGAAAGTGAATATTTTGAAATCTTCAACAGAACGCAGTTCCCATTCAATCTGAAAAACTGGATAGTGACAGATGGTTCCCAGAAATATAAACTGCCGGAAAGATGCATCGCCCCTGAACAATACCTGATCGTTTGCTCCGTCCAGGATACCTCCTCCTTCAATAAATATGGCCGGACTCTCGGGCTGAGACCATTCCCTCCACTTATCGATGGGGGAAAGATACTGGCTCTCTGCGACAGTACAAATTCCCTGATTAATGGCGTTGAATATTCTCCCGATTGGTACCAGGATGGTCTGAAACAAGAGGGTGGATGGTCACTCGAAATTATGGATAAGGATTATCCTTTCTACGCCGGGAAAAACTGGCGTGCCTCAACAGCCCGGGAGGGAGGAACACCAGGCAAAGCCAATTCAGTTTCCCGGGTCAATCCTGACGACTCGTTTACAGGAGTTGAAAATGTTTATCCTTCCGACAGTAATTTGGTTCATGTTGAATTCTCTGAAACAGTCTTTGGCCTGAAAACAGGAACGGATAAGATCAGGATCAACGGTGCCGGGATAAAAGATCTGATTCCGTCAGATCCGCTGTTAAGAAAATTTACAGCAATACCTGCCGAACCTCTATCAATAAAGAAAGTATACAGTTTGACTGTCAGCAGTGCAGTAGAGGATTTTGCCGGAAATCCGGCGAAAAGGAGTGAATTCAGTTTCGGGATCCCGGAAAGGGCTCTCACAGGAGACCTTCTGTTTAATGAATTGTTGTTCAATCCCTTGCCGGAAGGTTCAGATTATATAGAATTCTACAATAGTTCTGACAGGATCCTTGATGCATCCGGATTGCTTCTTGTTTCCATCACTGATGAAACCGGTGATACTTCCGAAGTCTATTCCCTTTCTCATGAAAGAAGGTGCATTCTTCCTGGAGATTATTATGTTGTTACTGAAAACAGGGAATCCATAATAGAAAGCTTCCCTTCAGCAAATCCTGAAAGATTATTTGAGGTTTCTTCATTGCCTTCGATGCCGGATGACGGAGGACATTTAGTCCTTTTCAACCGTGAGCTTGATAAGATCGATGAGGTGTTTTACGATAAGACAATGCATTTTTCACTCCTTCAGTCTGATGAAGGCATTTCTCTTGAAAAGATAAGAAATAAGGGCCGGTCAGGCGACAGGTCCCAGTGGCATTCCGCATCCGAAGCTTCCGGATGGGGAACACCGGGAATCCCAAATTCAATTTCGGATAAAAAACCGGCAGACACAGGTATAGTGACTTTTTCATCCACAAGGATCACACCTGATAATGATGGCGTTGATGATTTCCTGATTATAGATATTGATCCTGAGGGCAACGGGAATGTGGTATCAGTTATGATTTTTGATGAAACCGGAAGGTTTGTTAAAAAATTAACAGATAACCTGTTTGCAGGTACTGAAGCTACTCTGATCTGGAATGGAACCGGTTCTGACGAAAAACTGGTTGAGACGGGGATCTATGTGTTTCTTATTCAGGTTTTTGATAATGCCGGAAAGGTGCAGAGGTGGAAGAAAGTGTGTACGGTGATAAGATTATAGATAAGGTAATTATTTTTTACCACGAAGGATCACAAAGGATTTCACTAAGTATCACAAAGTAAAATTTAAAAGATATGAATATTGAAAAAGTCTTTAAAAACGTGTTGGATTGTTCATTTCAAGTCCACTCAGCTTTAGGTCCGGGATTGCTTGAAAGTGCCTATTCTGAATGCTTGTATTATGAACTTGAAAAACTTGGCATAAAAGTTGAAAAACAAAAACCTTTACCACTTATTTATAAAGAAATCAGGCTTGAAGCTGGTTACAGGATTGATCTGCTGGTTGAGAGCTCCATTATTATAGAAATCAAATCAATAGAAGCTTTAGCAAACATCCACTTAGCTCAAATACTAACCTATTTAAAATTATCCGGGTGCAAATTAGGATTACTTGTCAACTTTAATGTAGAGCACCTTAAAGACGGGATTCGTCGTGTGATTCTATAATCCTTTGAGTTCCTTTGTGTAGTACTTAGTGATCCTTTGTGGTTAAACTATAAGGATGAAATCAACTCAGTCATTATGGTCGTCATCCTTGCTTCTGCCTTTTCGGCTTCGCGCTGAACAATCTCATGCGTGGTGTACTCGATCTTCCCTTCAACACCAAGGTCGGTAATAATGCTGACCGCGAAGCAGGCAATCCCCATATGTCTCGCAATGATA
>JAUZNW010000232.1 GCA_030706785.1 Bacteroidota bacterium
TCTTAACTGCAAAAGACTCAGTTTAGATTATTGTGTATCAGATTGATAACGCTGAATTCCGTACAGGTTAACGCAGCAAGAATTGAATATTTGATTCGGTGCTTGAGACAGGGCTTGATTAAGTAATGGATCTGGCTTAAAAATCCACCCTGGATTTTCTGCATACTTTAAGTGCCCGCTTTTTAATTCCTCCCGGAGGGGGGAAAAGAAACCCAGAACATAGATTGAAGATTGTAAGCAGGTCGGGCGCCCCCTTTTTAATTCCCCCCGGCAGCGGGGAAAGAAACCCAGAACTAGCACAGAAGTTTATTAAAGGTACTGATAATTCTCCCCTTAAAGGGGAGAAGCCCCGAAGGGGAGAGGGGTTGGCTGAACATGCAGAATTATTTGACAGTCGATTCACAACTTAATACCCAGCACCTCCTCCAGCTCAGGCTGTATCTTTACAGAACCGTTTGTCATCATTACTTTCATTCCTGTAGATTCAGCTGACCTGACATTTTCAGATACATCATCAATATAAAGGGACTCACCGGGATTTAGTGAAAAATGCTCAAGAATGTAATTGAAGATTTTAATATCAGGTTTTGAGAGCTTGACTTCGGAGGAAACTACTCCACCCCTGAAATATCTGAAGAAGAAATAATCGCTTTTCACTTCCTCAAAGACATCAAGGGGAAAGTTCGAAAGGTAATACAGTGAAAAACCCTGTTTTCTTAACGCAGGAAGAAGCCTTACGTTTTCGTCAAGGGGAAACATTATATCCCTCCTGAAATTGAAAACAAGGGCAATTTCCTCGCGATTTAGAGTGGATTTTTTACTTATGCTGTCAATTGCTTCCTTTACGGTAATATCACCATTATCGAGAAGCTTCCATTCATCACTGTGGAAGATATCGTTCAGGATGGTTTTCCTGATCGCTTCAGGATAGTTTTTCTTCCTCAGATATTCTGAAGGAATAAAACTGATAAGCACGTTACCGAGGTCAAATATGATATTCCTGATCATGCAACGTCATTATGATGATTCTTCATACTGATCGGCTGTCCCGTTGCTTCAAGTACATTCCACCACAATTCACCTTCAATATCTATCTTTTTCCTTTTTTTTACTGCCATAGGAATGGGGATAAGCGTGAATTCATTGTTCCAATATCCCACGACGAAATCAGTCTTGCCTGCAAGGGCGGCATGCACAGCATTCTGCGCAAGAAGATTGCAGAATTTGCTGTCATTGGCATTTGCCGGAGCACTCCTTATAATGTAGCTGGGATCGATATATTTAATTGAATGCGGAAATCCTTTTGCGTTGAATTCCTCCCTTATCTTTTCCTTCAGATAGATCCCGATATCCTTATGTTTTATATTTCCCGACGCATCTCTTTCCGCAGTTTCAGCCTCAAAGAATTCCTGTCCGGCCCCTTCAGCCACCACAACAACGGCATGATGCCTTTCTTCAAGACGCTTTCTCAGCACTTTAAGGAATCCCCTCGGACCATACAGGTCGAACGGAACTTCCGGGATAAGTACAAAATTCACTTCCTGCATGGACAGTGTGGCACTTGCTGCAATGAATCCTGAATCACGGCCCATCAGCTTAACGAGGGCAATCCCGTTATTTGCTCCATGAGCTTCGTTATGGGCATTACTTATAATATCGTTTGCGATTGAAAAGGCTGTTTCGAAGCCGAATGATTTCTGGATAAGGTCAATGTCGTTATCAATGGTTTTCGGTATGCCGGCAATTGCGATCCTGAGCTTGCGCTTCATTATCTCCTCATGTATGGCATGCGCACCCCTCAGTGTTCCGTCGCCTCCAATACAGAACAGAATATTGATATTCAGTATCTCGAGTGTATCGACCATCTGTTCGACATTCTGGTCACCCCTTGAAGTCCCAAGGTAGGTGCCTCCGGACTGATGGATATCGCTGACCATGGGTGCTGAAAGCTCGATTACCGGATGGTTGAATTTTGGTATCAGACCTTCATAACCATACCGGATACCCAATATGCGGCCTATTCCGTACCTGTAAAAGAGCTGATTGACCAGAGCTCGGATCACATTGTTGACACCCGGACACAATCCTCCGCAGGTTACAATCCCTACCTTGGTCTTCGCAGGTTCGAAAAAAATAGTCTCTTTGGGGCCGGCTTTTTCAAACGAGACAGGCATTTCCCCGCTATCCCTGTATCTGAGGAATTTTTCAAGTGAAACATCATACAGGATCCTGTCGTTATCCACAACGAACTTATAAACCGGACTATCTTCACGCTGGGAGGTCTTAAGCGGCGAAACAACACTGCCTTTTCCTAAAGTAGTGACAAGAAAATCCTCGTACTTCATTTTAATCGGATTTAAGTTAGAAACTTCTGGAGTCTACAGCACGCAGATCCCGAAACAATTCAAATTTAGTCAAAAAAATAAATTACATGCAAAACCTGAAAATCGAATTGTCAGGTCTTTACTGAGAGTTAGCAATAATGAAAAATCCGGAATAGATCGGTTCTGCAATTCCTGCAAAAGATAAAAACTGGCAAAGCTGCAGATCAGTTTGAGTGTATGATCTGCTTGATTCTTCCAACCAGTCCGTTTTCGAGCTTTACCTTTATCCCGTGAGGATGAATCGGTGCAGTTGTCAGTATTTCCTTTACTTTTCCGCCTGTTAAACGGCCGGTATGTTTGTCTTCCACGAGTTCAACCATAACTTCAATACCCGGCCTCACATCGGCTCTGCGTGTTCCTTCCATTTCCGCAATTTATGAAATACGATAAAAAGAAAAATCTACGATCAAAATTCAAATAAGGCTACAATGATAGAAATTTTATTTCTTAAAATGAATGTATAAATGTTAAATCAGTATTGACATTTTAAATCTTACCATACTCCCTTTACGACGGTCCTTATCCTGTACAAGCCCTTACTTGCTGTAATGAATAGTTCCTTCCTGTCCCTGCCGCCGAAACAGACATTGGCCGTCCAGTTTTCAGAGACAGGGATATTCCCTAACTGTTTGCCGGTCTTATCGAAAACAGTGACTCCCTTTCCTGTCAGATAAATATTCCCTTTCGCATCTATGGTCATTCCATCGGAACCAAGTTCACAGAAAAGCTTTTTGCTGGTCAGTGCACCGTCAGGCTGAACTGAATATGACCATGTTTTACTGGCCCTGATGTCGGCTATATATAGCGTTTTCCCATCTGATGTTCCGACGATCCCGTTTGGCTGTTCCAAATCATCAGCTACCCTCCTGATTGTTTTGTGATCAGGACTTAGATAATAAACACATTGCTTATCCTGGGGCATCTGCGTATGATCCCACCACGACCTTCTATAGAAGGGATCTGTCAGGTAGATGCTGCCATTTGGCGCCACCCATACATCATTTGGACCGTTGAAGACCCTGCCTTCATATTCCCTGGCAATAACTTCCACCTTTTTGTCAGGTTTGATAAGCCAGAGCTCGTTTTTCTCATCGGCACAGGACCAGAGGTTGCCCTTATGGTCAATGAACATACCGTTTGACCTTCCAGAAGGCTGCATAAAGGTTGAAAGGCTTCCGTCGACCTTCCATTCCATGATGCGATCGTTCGGCTGGTCCGTGAAAAACACATTGCCTTCTGCATCTGCTGCCGGACCTTCAGTGAATGAGAAGCTGCCTGCCAGCTTTTCAAGCTGAGCACCCGGTTTCAGGATTTTTGACAAACCCTCATCCTGTCCAGGTGCTGAAAGTGACAGAAAAAGCGCTGCTGCAATTATAGAAGTAATATATCTCATACAACCTGGACTTTCCTGATTCTTTGAATATAGTCATCGATCTGCTCCGGCTTTTCAAATCCGATGATGATCATGTCGACTGTCCCCAGGCCGAGGACATATTTAAGGGAGGCCCCGATCTTACCGGAGTCATCTTTCAGTGCACCGCCTCCGATCA
>JAUZNW010000233.1 GCA_030706785.1 Bacteroidota bacterium
ATTCCTCAAAACAGGGCATCACATGTTATGATTGCCATCCCGGCACCCTGACAAAATTCAACAGGAGTCTCAGGCATACCACTGAGGACGGTAATTGTAACAATTGTCACGGAGATATGGCAAATGTTGCGAATACGATCCTGTCCGGACGTACGCCATGGGATAATGAACCTGCCTGTATAACCTGTCACAAAGAGGTAGCAGGTGTGAATACAGGTACTTTACTTTACAGGGATTCTCAGGGACACGGAAACATGTATTGCGCATCATGTCACGGAAGCCCCCACTCAATGATGCCTTCAAGAGAGACCTCTGATAACTTCCAGTCAAAGCAATATCAGGGTTTTACCTCCAGGATAAAAAGCATCGGAAGCTGCGGTGTCTGCCATAACAGTTCAAAAGGGGAGAGCAACATAAGCGAATTCGCCGGGGCTCATGGCGTACAGAATCCGGAAGTTTCCATCGGGTGCAGGGCATGTCACACATCGATACCTGCAAATACTGCTGAATGGCCCCATTCCTTCACCTGGAACAATTCCAACTGAATTCCCTCATTCCTTATCGGTCAGTACATAACCGAAGCCTTTCCTCGTGTGGATAAGCTTTGGCTCGAAATCCTTATCTATCTTCTTTCTGAGTGAGTTAATATGGACATCAATGGTATTTGTCCCTGTATTAAATGAATATCCCCAGATCTTCTCGGCAATAATAACCCTGTCAAAAACCTTATCCGGGTTCCCGAGCAGCAGTTCAAGGATCTTGTACTCTGTCGCAGTAAGGTGTATTTCCTTTCCGTTTCTTCTGACCTTTCTTGTGGTTGAATCAACTTCCAGTCCCGCCAGTTCCAGCTTCGGCCTTACGGTCTCATCTTTATTCCTGCGGTGCAATGCTTTGATCCTTGCCAGAAGCTCCTGGAAGCTGAACGGTTTGACAAGGTAATCATCAGCCCCGCAATCAAAGCCTTTAACCTTATCATCGACAGAGTCGAGCGATGTAAGCATGAGGATCGGAGTGTGAATATTCCTGTTTCTGATGTTCTTGCAGAGGTCAAATCCGGAAATACCGGGAATGACAACATCCAGAATAATAATGTCGTATTTTTTCGTTGTTGCCAGCTTTTCCCCAAAAGGGCTGTCATATGCAACATCGACCACGAAATCGTTGCTTTCCAGTCCTATCTTTACAAACGAAGAAATCTTCGGATCGTCCTCCACCAGAAGTACCTTCATTCTTGGCGATTTTTAACTCATAACAAAATAACCATATTTTCCTCTATTACTCATTTGTCTTATCAGAAATTTTTATATATTTCACAAAATTCCGGTATCCCATAAGTACCGGTGTAAAACCCCAGACTTCCTAACTTGCAGGGCTACAGTTATATGTATGATCTCCTGCGGGATTGATATTGATTATTTAATATCAAAGAGCATAATTACTTACCATGATATGAAGAAAGTGTTAAATGAGGTTCACACGAAACTCCTGCCAAAATCTCCAACAGGTATAAAGGGATTGGATGAAATAACGTTTGGTGGCTTACCAAAAGGCCGTATAACACTTGTTTGTGGTTCCGCAGGGTGCGGTAAAACCCTTCTGGCAATGGAATTTCTTGTTCGGGGTGCTACCCAGTATGATGAGCCGGGAGTGTTTGTTGCATTTGAGGAAACCAGCGACGAACTGGCGGAAAATGTAATCTCGCTTGGATTTGATCTTCAGAAGCTGCAGAAACAGAAGAAGATCTTTCTTGATCATGTGTATGTAGAGAGAAGTGAAATCGAGGAGACAGGCGAGTATGACCTGGAAGGATTATTTATCAGGATCGATTACGCGATCAGGACAGTCGGGGCAAAACGCGTAGTACTTGACACTATCGAGTCATTGTTTTCGGGTTTTTCAAATCCCATGATACTCCGTGCAGAACTACGCAGGCTGTTCCGGTGGCTTAGGAAAAGAGGAGTGACAACTGTCATTACAGGAGAACGGGGAGATAATACCCTGACACGGCAGGGCCTTGAAGAATATGTCTCCGACTGCGTAATAATGCTTGACCACCGCGTAAACGAACAAACATCAACTCGAAGGATAAGGATATTAAAATATCGGGGTTCCACTCACGGAACAAATGAATATCCTTTTCTTATCGATGAAACTGGATTTTCGGTATTGCCGATTACCTCACTTGGCCTTGCACATAGTGTTTCTTCAGAAAGGATATCAAGCGGTATTGCCGAACTTGACCAGATGCTTGGTAATAAAGGGTATTTCAGGGGAAGCAGCGTCCTTGTTTCAGGAACTGCAGGTACAGGTAAAAGCAGCCTTGCCGCCCACCTCACCGATGCTACAGCAAGAACTGGAGAAAGAGTACTTTACTTCTCGCTCGAGGAATCTCCTCCTCAGGTTATACGGAATATGAGATCTGTCGGGATTGACCTTGAGCCCTGGGTTAAGAAGGGATTGTTAATGTTTCATGCTATGCGGCCAACCCTTTCAGGCCTGGAGATGCATCTTACAACGATGCTTCGGCATGTAGATATGTTCAGACCATCAGTAGTTATAGTGGATCCGATCAACAGTTTTGTGGCCGGGAATAATGATATCGATGCCAAATCATTATCAATGAGGCTTATTGATTATCTTAAAAATAATCTTATCACGGCATTCTTTACCAGTCTTACAAGCGGGGGAGAAGATCTTGAAAAGACTGACATATTTATTTCTTCCCTGATCGACACATGGATATTACTGAGAGATATTGAGCTTGGAGGCGAGCGCAACAGAGGCATCTATATTCTGAAATCGAGAGGTATGGCGCATTCTAATCAGATCCGGGAATTCATGCTTACAGATCACGGCATAAAACTGCGGGACGTCTATATCGGCATGGAAGGTGTTCTGACCGGCTCTGCCAGGGTGGCTCAGGAGGCGAGGGAACGGGAGATCAAACTTTTAAAACAACAGGAGCTTCAATTCAGGAAGCTTGAAGTGGAACGTAAACGCAAGGTATTGGAAGCAAAAATTGCGTCATTACGGGCGGAATTCGAGGCGGAAGAAGCAGAATCACTTAAGATTATCGGTTCTGAACAGGCCCGGATCGACGACCTGAAACAAGACGAGGAAAATATAGCAGAAAACCGCAGGTCAGCAAGAATCTCAAGGTCAATAAATAAAAAACCAAATCCACTATGACGACCACTGACAAGAAAATCAGGAAAAACCAGCGTTCTGTCAAGACTTCTGCTGACAAAAGATCCGATGAAAAATGGATCTTACGCCTGTATGTTGCCGGTCAGACCCCGAAATGCAGAACTGCATTTTCGAATCTGAAGAATATCTGTGAAGAACAGCTTAAGGGTAAGTACCAGATCGAAGTAATTGATCTGCTTGTTAATCCCAGACTTGCAAGGGAGCATCAGATTCTGGCTGTACCTACGCTTGTCAGAAAGCTTCCTGTACCTGTAAGGAAGATTATCGGCGACCTGTCAAATACCGAAAGAATCCTTATCGGGCTGGATTTAAAATCAAACATTTAAAAATATCATGCAAATTCATGAAAAGAAAAAATACGATCATATCCGGGCAGAAGCAAGAGACGGGAGATAAATCAGGATCAGCTGATGAATCTTATATTCTCCGGCTTTATGTGACAGGTACTACGCCCCAGTCGGTCAGAGCCATAGCCAATATCAAGCGCATCTGTGAAGAACACCTGAAGGGAAGATATGACCTCGAGGTAATCGATCTGTACCAGAGACCTAATCTTGCCCAGGGGGAGCAAATAGTTGCGGCGCCTACCCTGATAAAAAAGCTACCTTCGCCCCTTCGCAGGGTAATTGGAGATCTTTCAAATACGGAACGCCTTCTGGTCGGGCTTGATATTAAGAGGCTTGACAGCCACA
>JAUZNW010000234.1 GCA_030706785.1 Bacteroidota bacterium
AGGATAATGTTTCAAATGTCGGGCTGGGGATACCGTCAGCGGTTGTGGCAAAAAAGAAGATCAGCCTAAAGAAATTGTTACCCGCGATCATTGAAAACAATCCTATCCTGAGGGATCGCTTTAAGAATGCGGAAATGATTGGCGAGACCTGGAGTTATATTCTGCCTCTGGGATCCCGGAGGGCTTCAATCTCGGGAAACAGGTTCATGCTTTGCGGTGATGCTGCTTCGCTTATTAATCCTGCCTCAGGCGCCGGAATCGGTCAGGCCATGCAATCGGGCAGATATGCAGGATGGCATGCGGCAAAGTGTTTCGAAATAAATGATTTTTCAGGAGGATTTATGAAATCATATGACAATATAGTTTATAATAAATTATGGCGTGAGAACAGCCATCATTATCTTATAAGGCAGCTGGTATTTAATTACAGTCTTACCATGAATGCCATAGTTTTCTGCGGTCAGAAAAGCAGATGGCTCAGCGAGTTGATAGTGAAGCACCTCGAATAAGACTTATTTGAATTAATAAATATAATTGCTGCACAGGACTTTACTATTTTTTATTTATATTCAAATCATAAATCAAAAACAAAATCATGAGCACACGTGCATTGATTTATTTCGGTTTAAGCATAATCTGCGCCGTCCTTGCGCTTATTATCTTTTTCACAAAGTTCTATAACTGGCAGGCATTGGTTTTCCTTGCACTTGGAGCTGCAACTGTTCTGCTCTTCAGACAGGGATTAGCAGAGAATAAAAAGAAGAAGGAGTAAATCGGTATTCCTGCTTCCAATTAAAATCTGTAACCTGCTGAGATCCCGAATCCTATATTTTTCTTTGATGCCGGGTCATCAGTAATTCCGTAGTCGGGATTTATTTTCAGCAGACCCATCTGACCATTAATCTGGCAGAAGATGCCGTTAAACAGTTCATATCCCACATAAACGTTTGCTCCGGCATCAAAGCCCCTGTAATACACATAGGAAGTTGGCCTGTCCGTTGCATCAGAAACATATTTTACGGTCAGTTCCGTAGTGATAGGGCCTATCTTTGTTCTTTCCTTGCCCATTATACCATAAGCGGCATAGGGACCGGCTGCAATGAGTAAATGTCCGTCTCCCAGCTGCGGCCTGAACAGAACATTGACCGGGATCTCAATATAAGAAAGTCTGGTGGTCTTTTTTATATTGTCAGTCAGGATTGTCTGTTTTGCTCCCTTTACCGAGAAAAGAATGCCGGGCTGTATGTAGAAGTCAGGTGCGAAAGTCAGTATCACATTACCACCTGCATGAAAGCCGGGAAAGAGATCATTGTTGAGCTTATCCCCCCAGTAATCTTTACCGATAATACTCTGTATATTCAGTCCGCCCACGACACCGAAATGGATACCGGGATCAACTTTTTTTCTCAGCTGGCCAAATGTCTGAGGAACAAGGAATAGCAGCATCAACAGTAATATACAAGACTTTGTCTTCATAATCAGGAATTCTTCAGTGATGAATGTACCGGTAAATGTAACAAACAAAATATAACAGGGCGCAAATTCCCTGCATGAATATTCAAATAATTTGTTTAAATTACTAACAATTTCAGGCCCACTGGATCTACGCTGAAACACCATCCTGATCAAGAATGTTTTACAGAAGTCCATAGAGAACCACCGAGATCCATTGAGGGTTTATCTTATAGCTCTGTGGAAATCAATGACCTCTCTTTGTAACTTTGTGTAAGTTTTTGAAGAACTCTGTGTAATATCTATGCGTCTCCGGGCTTTTGTTCTTCCCCGCTTGCTTTCTTCTTGAGGTTTTCGGCAATATCCTCGAGTTTTTCGGCAGTCTTTCCAGCAACTTTTTTGCCGAATTTTTTTAGCTTGGAGGCGGCTTCCTGAGCTTCTTCTTCAGCTTTACCTGCAAAGCCTTTGACTTTTTCCTTAACATTGCTTTGCTTGATGTCTTCAATTTTGTCCTCGACATAATCCTCAGCCTTGTCATAAGCTTCATGGACCTTCTTGAAAGTCTCGCTCTTTTTTACTTCATCGACTTTTTCATCGAGGTAATCGTCAGCCTTTTCAACCAGCTTTTTTGCTTTGTCCAGCAAACCTTCCTTTTCAGGTTCAACCGGTTCCTGTTTCTTGTTTTCTTCCATAATTCAAATATTTAGTTGGAAACTGAAATCCGTAAATCCTGCCTGACGGCAGGCAGCCGCAGAGAATGCAAAGGAAATACGCAAAGTTTGCAAAGAAGAAAAATCTTTACCTCTGCTTTGCGTCCTTTGTGAATCCTTCGCGTGCTTTGCAGTTGAAAAAAATTTAATTCGCCTCAATTAGCAATTCCTCAAATTAGGAAATACTAAATGCAGTGCAGAACGCTATATAAAGGTACTAAAACAATCAAAAACAAATGAAAGTTGTACTTTTTTTCTCGACATTCTCGCTTATCTTTAACATAATCAACCCAACCATTTGTCATGGATAAGGAATTAATTGCCGCTGTAGCTGCCGGCATAGGTCTGAGTGCAAGCTGCGGATTCAGGGTATTTGTCCCGATGCTAATTGCAAGCATAGCTGCCAAAACAGGCATCCTGCCTGTTCAGGAAGGTTTTCAGTGGCTTGCAGGATGGCCAGCCATAATTTGCTTCGGGACAGCCACAGTAGCTGAAATCCTGGCATATTATATTCCTTTTATCGACAATCTGCTTGACACTATTACCACTCCGATGGCCGTTGGTGCCGGTACTCTCCTGATGACATCGGTCCTTCCCATCAATAATGATATGCTGAAATGGATCACAGGATTCATAGTCGGAGGCGGTGCGGCGGCAACCATTCAGGGAGGAAGCGTACTAACCCGGCTGGCATCTTCTAAATTCACTGCCGGTACCGGGAATGCGGTTGTGGCAACCGGGGAACATGCTGCCGCATTCGGTACATCAGCCCTGTCATTATTCCTCCCGCTTATCATTGCCGCTCTTGTTATCCTGGCTGTGATCTATCTCCTTTCGAAATTCGGAAAGAAACTGTTCGGGATTAATAAAAGAAAAGCAGTCTCCGACTGACAGATTCATTTATTAATTTTATCTTTTTATATCCTGCAGGTGAAAAGGATCATAAGTTTTATTCTGACCGTTCTTCTGATCTCAGTCCGGATCATTAATTCACAGGACAGCCTGCGTTTCAAGGGCCAGCTCTCTCCATGGATCAACCTGAACACCGATAATAAACTACCACTGCATGCAGGAGGCAACTACATACCTCAGTTAAACTATAGTGCCGGTATCAGGGGAAATAAACTTTTCGACACTGAACTCTCCCTGAACATTCTCGGGAATGCCGGTCTCCATCCTTTCGACTCCGTAAAAGCTGACGGGAAAATCAAACCCTACCGTGCATGGGTAAGGTATTCAACAGAACAATTTGAGTTGAGGGCGGGTCTTCAGAAGATTAATTTTGGTTCTGCGTCGATACTTCGACCTCTAATGTGGTTCGATCAGATGGATCCCCGTGATCCCCTTCACCTTACTGACGGGGTCTGGGCTTTGCTTGGCAGGTACTATTTCCTGAACAATGCAAATATCTGGCTCTGGGGCTTGTTCGGCAATCACGATCCAAGAGCCTGGGAACTGGTCCCGACGAACAAGAAGATCCCGGAGTTCGGAGGACGGATCCAGGTACCGGTACCATCAGGAGAGATGGCATTTACATACCATCACAGGACTGCTGACAACAGGGATATGCCAATATTTACAAACTATTATTCGAAGATACCTGAAGACAAATTTGGATTCGATGCAAAATGGGATCTGATAGCTGGCTTATGGGTGGAGGGCTCATGGACACGAAAA
>JAUZNW010000235.1 GCA_030706785.1 Bacteroidota bacterium
CTGCCGAATGTGCCCCCGCAGTCAGGCACAAGATGGAGGGCCAACCTGTACAGAATCGACCATGATAGCGGAACTGCCCTCTTTGCATGGCAGAAAACCAACCGCACCTTTCATGAATATGACAGGTTCGGGACTTTCATCTTTGAATAAAGGCTTCAGGCTGCAGGCCTGTGCGCGTAAGAGTAGTAAGTTGCGCACATTTCCTTTATCCCATCCTTATAATAGGTAGGCTTAATGCCAAACCGCTTTACAAATTTCGATGAATCAAAGAAATAATCACGGTCATCCTGATATATCATTTCAGGCATCTCTTTCATAACCGGCATGAAGAGCCCCAGCATCCTGATGATAAATAATGGAAGCACCCGTATCCGGAGAGATACGTTCAGTTCTCCGGCTATCATCTTTACAAATTCTTCGATAGTGATCCTTGTGCTGTCGGTCGGAAGATGCCAAACCTGACCAAATGCATCTGCAGTATTCCCGAGCAGGGCAGTTGCCCTTGCAGCATCAGGTACATATGTGAATGAATGTACTTTGCTGCTGCTCATGAACCACATGGCACTCCTGCCTGCAGCAAGATTTTTAACCATCATCTGAAATACCAGGCTGGTTTTGCTTTCCGTCCCATAGTAATCAGCGCAACGTGCTATAAGTGCATTAAGTTTTCCATCCCTTACTGCCGAAAGCAGCATCTCTGATATTTCTTTCCTGACTGCGCCTTTATGGCTAGGAGGATTAATCTTTGAATCCTCAGTCATATGCGGTATCTCATTTTCATCATAAACGTAAACATTGTCGAAAAAGACCAGCCTTGCATTATGGGCAATGCAGGCATCGATCGTTTCCTTCATAAGCGCCGGCCATCTTTTCTGCCATACCTTCAGGTTATAATCGAAACCAAGTGTGAGATAGACAACATCCGATCCTTTTACAGCCCTGTCAACAGAGCCTGGAAGAGTCAGATCGGCCGTTATAAGCTCATCGTTATCATTGACTTTGTGCGGGTTACGGCTTACAAGCCTTACCTTATCGGTGTATTTTGGTAATTCAGCTGCGAGAAGCTTTCCGATAGTTCCTCCAGCTCCTAAGATTGTCTGCATATCTCGTATTATTTAGGTTGAATTTGTATTTTAACAATTCAACCACAGAAAAGGTTTCACAATGTTTACTCATCATAAGGGTTCAGAGCGAGAAGCACTAGGTAGCCGTCACACAGGAAACCTTCATATCCCCAGCAATCCCCACTCCACGTCTTCCAATCTTTGGTCATGTCGCTTTCAGGGCATGAGCCCTGGAAATCACCTTTGTCAATCGACTTTAGAAGTCCGTCGGCAATTTTGTTGTATTGTTCAGTCAACCCGGCTTTCTTAAATGCTTTAAGCGTATAATAGGACCAGTTCAGAGATGCTCCCCCGTTCTCATACCTCTGAAAAGCGTCGCTTCCGTCTTCATTCTGTCCGCCGCCCCAGCGCGGATCAGGATGGGTATAATCTTTACGCCAGACCGAAACCAGGTTTCCGGGAAGTCCCAGGCTGAAATCGGTGAATCCAACATCCTGCATTTTGTTCCAGAGGTTAAGCATTATCCCTTTCACCTTGTCCTCAGGTACAAGATTGTAATAGACAGCCATGCTGTTAACCATTAGGAAATAATAATCGTGCAATTTGCCGTCCTGACTTTTCCACCCGGCAAGGACTCCTGTGGAAGGATTATAAAAAGTACTGAAATATGCTCCTCTTAGTTTTTCGGAAAGCTTTTTGAATCCGGAAGCATCCTTCTTTTCCCCGATCATGTCTGCAACAAGTGCCATAAGGTTGAGCGCATTAAATGTCAGTGCATTGCTGAAGGCATCCTCAAATCCGAAACCGATCGTATCCCACCAGTTAGCAGGCCTGAGAACGCCATTCCAGGATCCTGAATTACCGTTCAGCTCATATTCTGGCAGGCCGTTGCAATTGCGGTCCCTCTTCATCTGTTTATCCATCCAATCCTTTATCATCGGGTAGTACTTTTTTGCCCAGTTCAGGTCTCCCGAACCTTTGATATAATTGCATGCTGAAATGGCAAGCGATGGATAGGTGTCCATGTAATCATAGGGCTGGGCTTTGCTGTTGTCAGTGCTGGCTTTATCATCTTCCCAGGTTCCGTTATAACCAAACATCCCGTATGCTTTCATGCCATTCAGGTAGCGCTCAACCGACATTCTCACAAGATCGAGTGCATTTAATGAATCAGTCATTGGCGGCGTTTTGAGTGCGAGCATTGACGACATGAAGAGGGTAAAAGCACAGGGATCGCTGCATGAATTATTGGCCAGAACCTGCAGTCTTGGATTTATCTGGAACAAATTCAGGTAATTACGGCGGAGACCGGCAAATTTCTCCTGCTCAACACCCGGGAAATCCGGGTAGATAGACACTACATCGAACGTATATGTTAAATGATCCTGATCAGAACCGACTTGAGGCAGGGTAACCGAGATGAAGTTTGGTTCAATCCTGCGGCTGGCATCATAATCAACTACTGAACCCTTTCTGTCTGAAGTTATCCTGAAAGTCCCCATGTCAGGAAAATGAAGCAGCGCAGGAAGCCTGGTCTTATTCTTTTCAGTCATCAAACCCAGGAGGGTAGTATGGTTCTGCTTCTTGCTGAAACGGAGGCTAAGACTTCTCAGGGGATTTTCACCAGAGTTAACCGAAGTAATCTTAAAATTCTTTTCATTAAAACTTAACTGCCAGCAGGCCTTATCATTTTTCCCTTTTCTGAATATATCAACCTGTGAATCAGAAACTTTGTGAAGTTCAAATTCTCCATCTGCAGTAGAAGGCTGCCATATGATGACATTGTTATCAAGCTTCGAACCTCCAAGCGCATCAACTGTGAAATATTTAACAAATGGGAATGTGTCGGCAATCTGGATTTTGTAGAATGCTGATGAATAATCAAAACTGTGCACCTTGTGAGTACAGGACGAATCTATTAGCATTAAGCCCGATAAAATAGTCCAGAGAAGAGGATATGGTTTCTTCATTTTTAAGTGTCTTTATTATTAAATAATTTGAAATCGGTCTCTTATCATTTCCGGTTTGCCATCGCGCATTTCTGTCTGTTTGATTAGATCCTATTTGGAGTTAAGGAATTGTTCTAACATTCTTGCGTTCTCCTCTTCAAAACACACGAAGATAACTTTTTCGATCCTGTCTGATTTTGACAGGAAATCAGATACTGTTTTAATTGCTATTTCCGCTGCTTCCTTTTTTGGATAACCGTAGATCCCGGTACTGATATTGGGGAAAGCGATCGTTTTGCAATTGTTATCCACTGCCAGCCTGAGAGAGTTCCTGTAACATGATGCAAGTTTTGCTGCTTCATTTTCTGAACCTCCTCGCCAGACCGGACCTGCAGTATGAATTACAAACCGCGCCGGAAGCCTGCCCCCGGTTGTAATGACAGCCTGACCGGTTTCACATCGTCCCTGCTTCTCAACTATCTTTTTGCATTCTTCCAGAATTGCTGGTCCGCCTGCTCTGTGTATTGCACCATCAACACCTCCGCCTCCCATGAGTGAGGAGTTGGCAGCGTTTACAATGGCATCAGCTTTGACCTTGGTTATATCCCCTCTTAGTATTTCTATCATTCTTTATAATCTTCAGAATCTTTTAATCAGTGAGCAGGATCTCCTGTCGCCAGTCGCCTGTTGCCTTTAGCCATTGTTGAATGTATTATATGCGATAGGGATGTCGGTAAAAGCTTGACCTGCAAAACCGCACAACCTGCACAACGACATAACCTGCGCAACCCTCTTTCGCTGAAGCTTCAGAGGCCAAAGCCGCA
>JAUZNW010000236.1 GCA_030706785.1 Bacteroidota bacterium
AAAACAATAGCCTCAGAATTAAATGCCACGATTTCACAGGAAGAGCAGAACCGTATGGAGAAAATACCAACAGCAAACCTTACTGCCTATAACCTTTATTTAAAAGCTGGCAGTTATTACAAAGATTACCGGAAAACAAAGCATCTGAACTCCTATTCAAAAGCGGTTACCATTTATAAGGCTGCACTTGACCTTGACTCAACGTTTGCAAGGGCCTATTCTGATCTTGCCAATGTATACCTGAGAAGGTATTTCTGGGAAACATATTTCAAACAGGATTTTCTTGATTCGTGCATCGTCCTAGCCAAACTAGCTCTCTCTTTTGATCCCAATCTGGATGAGGCCTGGCAGGTTATCGGCAGGTGCTGCTTTGAAAAGGGTGACATAGATGGAGCTCTGCGAAATTATAATAAGGCAATTGAAATAAATCCGGAATATTCTGATGCTCTTGCGTACAAAGGGTATCTCCTCACATCGCTCATTAGCGATTACGTCATGGGTATAGATGCATATCAGAAAGCAGTCAGGTCCGGACCACCGGAATATACACCGGATCTCCTGAGAGGTCTGGGGCAGGCATTTCTTGACGTCGGGATCATAGACAGTACGAGAAGCTGTTACCGCCGGGCGTATGAATTTGACGGAAACAAAGGATTGTATCTCCTTAACCTGTCCGATATTGAGTTTTGTCTCGAGAATTTTAATGAAGCTATAAGGCTTGGGTACGAGGCATTCAAAGTTGATTCAGCATATTATCCTGAAAATTCCTATTTCTATGGAGATACAGGCCATGTCCAGGAGGCCTATCTCCAGGCAAAGAGATTAATAAAGCGATTTGAAAAATCGGGCGAGCTGAACCTCGATCAGGCTCACCGTATCGGCTATGCATTCTGGAGAGCAGGCAAATATGAGCAGGCAAGGAACTTTTTCGAAGTGCAGATCAACTATTCCCGCGAAAGCATCAAACTTAAAAGAATGATATCACAATACAGGCTGACTCATTATGATCTTGCAGGGACTTACGCATTTTTAGGCGACAGGGAAACCGCGTATAAGTATCTCAAAGAATTTGACAGGAAAACATTTTATCCTTTATGGTGGGTTACTCTGGCCAAATATGACCCCCTTTTCAACAGCATCCGAAATGATGAGAAGTTCCAGAAAATCCTTTTCAACATGCAGGTGAAATACCAGGCAGAGCACGACAGAGTTAAAAAATGGCTTGAAGGAGGGGAATAAAATTCCAAATAAAAAAGTCTGTTATTCCGTTAATGTGTAGTTCCTTTAGATTATGAAGGATTATCTGTTTTCCGGCAATAGAATTTTTTTCAGGATCGTTTTTCTGAGCCTGTTTCTTAATTGCCGCACATCTGATGGTCAGATACTGCAGGATACATCCACCATCACGCTGATCAGGAAAGGCATAAAGTGCATTTACAGCATCAGGCTCAATGAAGCGGAGGATATACTTAACAGCCTGAATGAAAAGTATCCCGGGCATCCCGCCACATACCTTTATAAAGGAATAATGATCTACTACCGGAACTATCCTCTGCTGGCTTCTTCGCCCGAACGCAAGAGCCTGGAGTACCAGTTGAAAACAAGCATACGATTGTGTGAAACTCAGGACAACTGGATTGACGATCCTGAAAAACTGCTTATAGATCTTAGCTCAAGAGGGCTTTTGCTGCTTTTCTATAATGAGAACGGATTGAGTTCAGATGTCATCCCGATCGTTTTAACAAGCTATAAAGGCATCAGGAAATCCTTCCAGTTCACTTCGGTCTATCCTGATTTCTCATACTTTACCGGCCTTTATAATTATTACAGGGAGGTTTATCCTGAACATCATGCGGTTTACAGGGCAGTTGCCCTGCTTTTTCCTCCGGGGGACAGTCATAAGGGACTTGCCGAACTCGCTTATTGCGCTGAAAATGCTATTGTCCTTAAAGCTGAAGCATACTCCGTACTTTCATGGATCAATCAATACTATGAAAAGAACTACTCCCTTGCACTCGAATGCAGCAAAACTCTCAATGATCTTTACCCCTCAAACCTGTTATTCAGGGGAGAGTATATAAAGGTCCTTGTTCTTCTTAAAAAATATGACGAAGCGGAACTGTTGATTTCTTCTTCAGCAAATGATGATAACCGTTATTTCCAGGGTCAGCTGGATGTTTTTAACGGGCTCATCCAGGAAAAGAAGTACCACAATTATGAAATGGCTGAGAGCTTCTACAGGAAGGGAGTAAATATCATGGAACAGTTCGGTAGCAGGGGAAAAGAGTATAAACTGTACGGATCGAAGGGTCTGAAAAGATTGAAGGACCTGAAGAGCGGGAAACAGGTCAGCAGGAAGAAAAGGGACAGGGATTCACAGGATGTGGATGTTGATTTACTGGAATTTAATTAGAATTATCCCCCGGATTCATGAACAAATTTACCGTGTAACCGTTAAAAAATTCAAATCCGTATAACAATGAAGTGTAGAAGATTTACCGTGACAGGAAAAATTTCAGGCCTGATCATTCTTTGCATTTCACTCGATCTTGCTCCGTTAAATGCCCAGATCCTGTCTGATTCTTCATCAGTTGAACTGATCAGGAGAGGTATAAGCGATATTTATAATTTCCGGTTTACTGATGCTGAGAAGATCCTTGATATAGTCAATTCAAAATATCCCGGACATCCGGTCACCTACCTGTACAAGGGCATGATGATGTACTGGCAGAACTATCCTCTTTCGCCAGACAATCCGAAAGCCAGGAATTTTGAAGCCCAGGTACATACCAGCATGCGTACTGTGGAATTAAAGGAAGGATGGGATAAGGACCCTGAGAAGCTCTTCATCGATCTCTGCGGGCGTGCATTGCTGCTTCTGTACTATACCGACAATGATATGCGGAATGAGGTGATCCCCATATCATTAAGTACCTACAAATACATTCGCAAGGCATTTGAATTCGATTCCCAGTATCAGGAATTAAGCTATTTTACCGGAATCTATAATTATTACAGGGAAGCTTATCCCGAGCATCACCCGGTATATAAGGCCGTATCAGTCTTCTTCCCTCACGGCGACAAGCAGAAGGGGCTGACCGAACTCGAATATTCCGCGGAGAATTCTGTTATTCTTAAAGCAGAAGCCTATATAATGCTGTCGTGGATAAATATTTACTATGAAAAGAAATACAGTGATGCCCTGAATTACGGCAGAACGCTGTATAATCTTTATCCCGACAACCTGTATTTCAAGGGGGAATACATCAAGATCCTTTTACTGCTTAAGAAATACGAAGATGCGGAAAAACTGATCCGGCCTCAATCGGGTGAAGAAAATGGTTACTATCAGGGTCAGCTTGCGATCTTCAATGGTCTGCTCGAGGAAAAGAAATATCATAATTATTCAGCTGCCGGAGAATATTATAAAAAGGGAATGGACCTGGCTGAAAAGTACGGCGCATTCGGAGAGGAGTTTGCTGATTATGGCCGTGCAGGACTAAAAAGGGTAAAAGATCTGAAGGAGGGCAAATCACCCGAACGCCGTAAAAAAGATAAGGATTCTGCCAATATCGATATTCTGAGCTTTGACGAATAGGATTCGACCACCCTCAGGCATTTGAAGGCAAATCTTCAAGCGAAAATCCCAGAGCAATAAAGGTATAATCCTGCCAATGGATTCAATCGTCGCCCTGGACATGGAGACCACCGGCCTGGACCCCGAAAAAGAAGCCATCATTGAGATTGGCGCAGTTCGTTTTAAAGGCCACCGGGTGGAAGGGGAATGGAGCACCTTGATCCATCCCGGCCGCCGCATCC
>JAUZNW010000237.1 GCA_030706785.1 Bacteroidota bacterium
AGGATTCCTTGATTTTGGAGGAGTCCGTATCGAAGATAATGTTCTGATTACCGAAAAGGGGAGCAGGCTTCTCGGGAAACCAATCCCCAAAACTATTGCTGAGGTCGAAACAATTTGCGCCTGATGATCAGCTTTTCTGATTAATCTTTTCGAGGATCTTCCAGCACTTGTACAATCCGCGCGGCACATGAAAACAGCCTTTCCACTTTCCTCCCTTGAGAGGTAAAAGGACTTCACCCTGCCTGTTAAGATACCCGAACCATTCAGGGAACTCTTTGTCCTTGAAGCGCCCCCATGTATAGTTGTGTAATTTTTCAAACCATTTCAGACAATCCACAGATCCTGTAAGCTGGTACCCTTTCAGCATTGAGATCAGCGTCTCAATATGCACCCACCAGAGTTTCTGGTCCCACTCAAGCTGCTGCGGGGGATGACCTTTCCTGTCGAGAAAATAAAAAATACCGCCATATCTGCTGTCCCAGCCGTATTCCGCCATCCTTACGGCAATCTCCGAGGCTTTCTTTATAAGATCAGATCTTTTCAGCCGTTCCCCGAGATCCATAATAAACCACATTGCTTCAATCGCATGTCCGGGATTTAATGTACGTCCTTCAAATGTATCTGACAATTGATTGTCAGTTGTCAGGTTTTCCACAACAAGATCAAGCTCCGGCCTGTAGAATATATCCATCACCTCATGGATGCACGTGTCAATTGTTCTCATCAGGAAATTCTCATCCAGAAGGTGCTCTATTTCCAGCGCAAGGTTGCACAGGATCATGGGCAGTGCAAAATTTTTCAGACTCCGGGTGCCGGGATGTGCTTTTTCCCAGCGCCCTTTCGGATTATTCACCTTTGAAAGTATGATATCGAACGTTCTCCGTGCGATATCAGCATTCTCCCGGCTGCCCGTAGCCTTGCTCAGCTGACCGAAGGCCATCGTGGCAAAGGTATATGAGAAGATATTGTATGGATCAATTATCGGCTTTCCTTCGCGTGTAAGGGAAAAATACCAGTTAAGATTTCCGTCGTGTCCGTATTTGTTCATGAATTCACCTCCCTGTTCCGCACATTCAAGCCACCTGGGATTCTTTTCCACATTGTTGTAAAGCATGGAGAAAAGCCAGACCTCCCGGCCCTGGAGCCAGACAAACTTATCCGTATCAAAAACATTTCCCTGCCTGTCAAGACATGTGAAGTAACCTCCAAATTCCATGTCCTGTGATTTTGAAAGCCAGAATGGGACAACATTTTCAAGTAATTCATCCCTGTAAAGGGTTTCAAGTGATCTGAAATCCATAGCTTCTTTTACTCGTTAGTGTTTTTTACCTTTCATTATCCAAATTTCCTCAATTTCCTCAAGTGATTTCCCGGTGGTTTCCGGAAGCAGCTTCCAGACTATCATGATATAGGGGATACACATTAATGCAAAGAGCCAGAAAGTGCCTGCAGGAGTCAGTCCTGTCAGCATTACAGGTGTAAGCTGGCCGATCAGGTACGTCCCGATCCACAACGACAGACCTGCTACGGACATTGCCGATCCCCTGACTTTGACAGGATACATTTCCGAAAGAAGGACAAAAATCACAGCACAGATTGAAATAGCGCAGCAGAAAATATACAGAAGGAAAAAGATAAGAAGAAGGATATGAGGCAGGTTCAGCTTTGTCCCGGAAGCGAAATAGATCCCGATGAATATAAGTGTAACGATCATTCCGGAGACCCCCCAGTAAACAAGTTTTTTTCGTCCCACCTTATCAATTATGGCGAGGGCCAGGACTGTTGTAAGCATATTTACAAGGCCGACCAGCACCTGGTAAAAAAGAGAGTCTCCGCTTGAAAGTCCGCTCTCCCTGAAAATTGACGGGCCGTAATAAAGTACTGCATTTACTCCCATGAACTGACCAAGCATTGCCAGCGCAACCCCGATGAACAGGGCAAGCCTGAATCCCGGCTGGAGGAGCATTCGCCAGTCGGAGACCGTTTCCTCCGCGATCAGTTTCTTAACATTCAGGATCTGGTTACCGGCTTCCTCTTTCCCGAAAATCCGTTTCAGGATCGACAGGGCTTTTACTTCCCTGGTCCTCACGATCAGCCATCTCGGACTTTCAGGAATCAGGAAGAGAGAAACAAAGAACATTAATGCCGGCAGGGATTCCAAACCAAGCATCCCTCTCCAGACCTCTGTTGCGAAATACTTACCCTGAAAACCAGTCGTCAATCCTTTTTCAATGAGGATTTCGGAATGCTGCTGAAGTCCATAGTTTGCAAGGTAAGCACCTAAAAACCCAACTGTTATAGCCAGCTGGTACAAAGAGACAAGTCGTCCCCTTATTCCCGGAATCGAAATTTCAGCTATGTAAAGCGGGGAAACCACTGAAGCCACTCCGATTCCGATTCCGCCTATTATGCGTGCAACCACCAGTTGGGTTATATTTGAAGAGATCATGCATCCGATACCCGAAAGCGAAAAAAGAACCGCGGAAAGAAGCATTACTATCTTCCTTCCGATTTTATCGCTTAATGTTCCGGCAAATAATACTCCGCCAATCGACCCGACAAGAGCACAGCCGACGTACCAGCCCTTCGTGATATCATCAAGACTGAACTGCGAGGAGACCTGATCGACTGTACCAGAGATGACTGCAGTATCGTATCCGAATAGAAATCCCCCAAGCGAGGCCACAAGGGAAAGCCATATCACATATCTTAACTGATCTGATTTTTCACTCATTGTTTTCAAAGACTGATATGCTCTCCGGAAGAACTGAGGAGATTGTGCTTCAATTATTCAGTAAGCTTTATAGTATTCCCGGAAAAGTCGGGCGATGTTTGTAATTTTTATCTGCTTGGGACATTCAGCCTCGCATGCTCCGGTATTTGAACAGTTGCCGAATCCAAGCTCATCCATTTTTTCAACCATTGCCCTCACTCGTTGCCTGGCTTCAATACGGCCCTGCTCAAGCAGGGCAAACTGCGATATTTTGGCCGATACAAACAACATGGCAGAGGCATTTTTACAGGCTGCTACACATGCCCCGCACCCGATGCAGATTGCAGCATCAAAAGCGCTGTCGGCATTCTTCCGGGGTACCGGAATTGAGTTTGCTTCAGGGGCTGCTCCGGTGTTTACCGAAATAAATCCCCCGGCAATCTGGATCTTGTCGAAAGCGCTCCTGTCTGCTATAAGGTCCTTAATTACAGGAAACGGCCTTGCTCGCCAGGGTTCAACCCAGATTGTGTCTCCATCGTAGAAATACCTCATTGAAAGATGGCATGTTGTTATTGCAGGTACCGGACCATGAGGATGCCCGTTAATGTACATCCCGCATGAGCCGCATATCCCTTCCCTGCAATCGTGATCGAACGCTATCGGATCACCACCTTCTACAGCGATCCTGTCATTAAGGGCATCGATCATTTCAAGGAATGACATCTCAGGCGATACATCATCCATCCTGTAAGTGACAAATTTACCCTTTGCCTTTGCATCCTTCTGGCGCCAGATCTTTAGTGTTAGATTCATTTTATATTGTTTAGTCCTGTTTCCTGCTTTTGTAATTTGTAAATCTTTATCAGCTTATGTGACTCTTAAGGTCAGTTTTGCTGTTATGCTGTTATGCGGTTATGCGGTTCTTCAGGCTCCCGGCTTTCCACCCTTGCCCTTAGCCCTTGTGCCGTGCGCCTTGCATCCTACTTATAACTGCGTTCCTTCAGTTCAACTTCCTCAAACTTAAGATCCTCCTTGTGAAGGATATGCG
>JAUZNW010000238.1 GCA_030706785.1 Bacteroidota bacterium
AGAAATGCTGGAGGTCCTGACGGAGAAACCGGAAATCATCTTCACTACAGCATACGATCAATTCGCTATCAGGGCATTCGAGCTCAATGCAGTGGATTATCTTCTTAAGCCTTTTGCGAAAAGACGGTTTCTTGAGGCAGTCAAAAAGGCGATTGATAAAATCCGGTCAGGGATAGGGAACCTGATCCCTGCAAATGAAATCCTTGCAAAAAAACCTGAGCCTGTCGCACCTGTGAACAGGGTTGTGGTCCGCAAAGGTAACGCAATAAGTCTCATTCCCGTAGAAGAGATACGTTATGTGGAAGCCCAGGATGACTATGTGATGATCCATCATGCAACCGGGAAAGCCCTCAAGCAGCAGACAATGAAATTCTATGAGGATAACCTGTCGAAGACGGATTTCGTAAGGATACACAGGTCATTTATCGTCAAGGTCAAGGAAATAAAACGCATTGAGCCTTACGGAAAGGATAACCATGTTGCCATCCTCCAGTCGGGCGACAAGCTGCCTGTCAGCCGGTCAGGCTATAAACTTCTAAAGGAGGAACTGGACTTTTAAGTATTGCGGAAAGCGCATTTTCGATCGTGATTTAAAATCCGCAATACCAAATCCGAAATTATTTGAGCCTGCTACAGGCCTGGTATCGTCTCCAGGAGTTATATCTCTTAAACAGAAATCTGGGAACAGGATCATATCCGTGCGTTCCTCCTGGTCTGCATCTCAGGATCCTGTTAAATGCCAGATATGATCCTTTCAGGGGACCATGTATCCTTAAAGCATCCAGCGCATACTGTGAACAGGATGGTTCATGGCGGCAGGATGGCCTAAGCAACGGGGAGATGGCAAACCTGTAAAAATGTACCGGAAGTGAAAAGAGAACCACAAGTATGTTCCTCAGAGGCTTTGCCATCCGGCAAAGATAATAATTGATTAACTTTGCCCCATGTGACAAAATGACCTGCTAAGAAACTAAAAAAGTAACTGGCAGAGATTTTGAAGAAGTATTACACAATATAATTCAGGATGAATATGAATATTCAACATGCAAACATGAATATCTGGCTGATCTTCATAGCCTTTATGGTTTTAAGCTGGATAGTGAGCTCGGTATTGAAATCAAAATTTGCGAGGTATTCAAAAATACCTGTCGACAATGGCATGTCGGGGCGGGATATAGCTGAAAAAATGCTGAGGGACAACGGCATTTACGATGTGAAGGTGCAGAGTGTCCAGGGTCAGCTTACCGACCATTATAACCCCGAGAACAAGACAATCAACCTCAGTGAGCAGGTTTACAACAGCAGGAGCATTGCTTCAGCAGCGGTAGCGGCCCACGAAACAGGGCATGCAGTTCAGCATGCGACTGCATACGCATGGATTGGATTGCGTTCAAAGCTGGTTCCGCCTGTAAGCTTTGCATCAAAATGGGTTCAATGGATACTGCTGATCGGAGTAATTGTGGTGAATACATTCCCGGCACTGTTGCTTGCCGGTATCGTGCTGTTTGCCCTCACTACACTTTTCAGCTTCATTACATTGCCCGTTGAGATCAATGCCAGCCAGCGGGCCCTTGCATGGCTTTCAAACTCCGGCATAACATCATCTATGACACAGGACAAAGCACAGGATGCCCTCAAATGGGCGGCTTATACGTATGTAATCGCTGCCCTGGGATCGCTTGCAACCCTGCTTTATTATATTATGATCTTTACCGGGGGAAGAAGGAACTGAGGATATCTCATCTTCCCGGGACCTCCAGCCATGAGGTCTTCTTATGAATGATCCTTACAGCTGTCCAGATCACCCCTGCCGGAATTGAGATCCACATCCACATGGGAGTAAGGTATATCCGTTCAGAAAGGAAATAATTCCTTAACAGATCCAGCAGAACGAAGATCAGGAAAATATTTATAAAGCTGTTGTACTCTCTTTTAAGGACATTCCTGAAAGAAAAGGGAAGTGCGGGTTTAATATACTCCCTGAATCCGGGGATGAAAGCATTTACTTTTTCTGACCATTTGTCATATGCATCACCGAACCTTGTACGCAGGAATTGTTCCTCAGCGAACATGATCCTTTCGTAATAAAGCCAGTAAACAGGAAAGAATAAAATGATGAAAACAGATGAACGGACAAAGAGGATCGGTCCGAGCCACATAATCAAATTTCCAAGATAGAGCGGATGGCGTAAAATTGAATAGGCACCTGTTGTGTTAAGGTCTTCAGCAACCTGTCCGGCAGTTGTGTTTCTTCCCGATGTGTTGCGCGGCGCAAATCCAACAGTAAGAACTCTGAGAGCCTCTCCCGCCAGGCTTATTCCCAGGAATACAAGCTCCTTCACCGGATCAAAGAGGATTGCCTGCCTGTTGGTAAGATACATGGCAGTTATTCCGGCAGCCACAATGAATACAGGCAACCAGCTTCTTCTTTTGAAAAGCCAGTTCCCGCTTCTTTCAAATTCATGCACAAGGGCCATGAGATCGGTTTCAGGTTTTCGAAGGCGTAAAAGTAGAAAAATTTCATGTGTAAATAAATTTGTTTTTTATGGCCACATGTAACCCACATGTTTTAGATAATTATTCTCACTCTTATTCGTAGGTGAAAAAACATGTGGGTTTCAGAAACTGTATTTCAGCCTGAGGAAGCCAAGGTTTATCCTTGTCTTTTCACCGCTCATTATGGCATTGAAATGCTGCCATATAAGCGAAAAATCAAGATTTTCGGCCAGGGAATAATCCATGGATGGTCCTGCAAAATAGCCTTTGAGATCAGGGAACCACATTGAGGAGATGGTCAGGTTCAGGAGCGGGGTTGCTGCCCATGTAAACTGGCCGAAGGCTGAAAACCGAGAGAAAGCCAGGTCCTTTGCCGACAAATCTCCCGAATAAAAGCTGCTAAAGCTTGTAAGGTCGAGCGGATTGTTGGAGTACATTAGCTGCAACTGGGCCATTGAATTGTCTTTGAAGATCCTGTCAACCCCGGAGGTTATGAGAAACGTGCCTCTATCGCCAGGAAAATCCTCAAAGGGATCGAACCACGAACCTTCCCCCCTGAATGACATTTTGCCCAGGGTGCCCGACCAGCCGGCACCGATGATTATATCCTCGCTGTTCACAAGCCCGGCAAGGAACTGGATGTCATATCCCCATTTGTTAAAGCGGAACAGGCCTGCTGCTGTGACATCGTTTTCATTGTCCACCTTGACGGCAAGCTCCGCCGCTGAAGAGGATGACGGGAAAAGCTGCAGCCTTACCGCATCGCTGCCGGGCCGCTCAATATAGTCGAAATCAAAGAAAGAATATGCATTAAAAATATCGTTCGGATTCCACACAAGCGTTTGCCCCCAGTTTATCCGCTGCCGCCCGAGCGTTACCTGGAACCTGCTGTAATGAAAATCAAGCCATAACCTGTCGGCTTTTGTATTGATGAGGAAGGATTCTTCCCTGACAATATTCCATGACATATCAACTGCACCGGCATCGTTGCCAACAGGGCCTGTATACGCGGTTCCGAGCCGTACAAGATCACCGGTAAAAAGCCTGTTCCTGAACTCGGCCGCAAAAGTAATATTGTCATTCAGATAAGCTTTGAAATTTAACCGGTTGTGTATCAGGTTCTCGTTGAGGAACGGACCCGAAAGTGAATCAAATATCACGGTTTGCATCGTTGTTACATATCCGTTAAGGGAAAAAATCTTTTTCTTTTCCTGTGGAAGGCCGGTATAACAACAAACAGAAAGAAGGAGGAT
>JAUZNW010000239.1 GCA_030706785.1 Bacteroidota bacterium
AAACAAAACAGCAAGAAAACGAGACCACTACCTCTTGACTCAGTCACTGTTTGAGTAAAAAATATTGCCGAAACACTGACACGGACGGTGCTAAGAGCAAATTGTTTGTCACACATTTTACATTTATATTCAGGCACTTACACAAATCATTCCCAACAACCTGACAGGAATTGCAGACAGCATCAATTGATAACACACCAAAGGAGATGTAAGAAACGCACCTTATTCCGCACCTGAAAAATGAAACCCTGTATATTGTGTTGATATACAGGGTCTTTCATCTATTTATTGAGGTCGGTGGCGACGGATTATTTCATGATCCGATTCTGGTGTGCCTTTCAACAAAATCCTCTGGGCCTTCGGCCCCTGAAGGATTATTTTTTATCCCTCCTCTGAACAAGTTCAGGTCGGGCTAAAAAACAATCCTCCACCACTTCGTGGGGAGGATTTTGTTGAGGTCGGTGGCGGATTCGAACCGCCGTACGCGGTTTTGCAGACCGCTACCTGGCCACTCGGTCAACCGACCATGTTCACTGTAACCCTGGTGAAAATGAAACGTGTTCATCGCAACCCCGGCGAAGGTGAATAGTGTTCGCCATAGCTTAAGCGAGGGTGAATCAGGTTTCCGGCCAGCAAAAATAACAAAAAATGTGATACTTCCCTTATTCCACCCGATCCCGCCCTGGTTTTTATCTTAAGCATTAACGGATTCCATCGTATTATATCCGGGAAATGCAATTCCCGTGAAAGCATTTATTTAATATATTTAAGAATACAGATTGTCCATGACGTTTATATTAAATTAAACCCGGTACCGTATGAGATATAATATACTTCTTGCAATGCTGGTAGCCTGCATAGCCATCAGTGGTCAGGAACCAGTTAAGATCGATGTCCGGAACTCAGCCTCATACCGATGGCTGAATAAAACAGTTCTTGATTCCACCATTCTCGATGATATGGAAGGCACCAGGCAGTGGGTGCCCTTTACCACCGGAGGTATCTCTGTTGTCGATGCCCGGACCAATACCAGAATCACTGAATCAAAAAACATTGTCGCTGATATCAGCTACTCTGACAAAAAGCCTCACAGCGGAAACAGATCACTTCGCCTGAAGCTGCCTTCAAGGCTCAGTGTCCCTGGTCCTGAAAGCGGCCGGGGCTGGGGAACAGCAGGCATCTGGCATTATTTTGAAAGCGAAGACTGGAATAAATATAACCGTATATCCCTGTGGATATATCCTGAATGTCCTGGTTCTTATCAGAACTGGCTTGAGATCAGACTTTTCAATGAAGGACAGGAGAAGCTGCCTGCTCCTTTTGGACAGGAAGGTGAGACTACCGTGAACCTGAACAACTTTGAATGGAATCACGTGGTCTGGGAGATCAGCAACGTTGCACGTGACAAAGTTTCAAAAATCGAGATCTCTTCATATATGGCAGGAAATGAGCCTGAAGCAGCAGACACCCTGGTTTACTTCTTCGATGATCTTACACTCCAGAAAGTTGATCCGGATTACATTGAAGGCTGGAATGTCTGGCCGGGAAGAATATCCTTCAGTCATACTGGTTACTTACCGGAAGCGCCGAAGATTGCTGTTGCAAATGATCTTAAAGCAAATGAATTCAGCATAATTGATGAGAAATCAGGAAAAACAGTCCTCACCAGGCCGGTCACTGCCGTAAAATCAAATTTGGGGACTTTTCAACTCCTGGATTTTTCCGAACTTAAGCAAAGCGGTTTATATCTGATTAAGGCCGGCGAAACTTATACACAACCTTTCCGGATTGATGCTGATATCTGGGAGCAGACAATCCGGAAAGCTCTGAATTTCTTTTATGCAGAGCGCTGCGGCACGCCGATTCCCGGTGTTCATGGTGCATGTCATCGCGACTGGACCTGTAAGCATGGTGATAAAAGTATCGTCATAAACGGGGGCTGGCATGATGCAGGAGATTTCACACAGGGCCTTCGAAATACCGGTGAAGCCGTATATGCAATGTTCAGTCTCGCTGATCAGATATTAAAAAAAGGAGATAATCCCGGGCTTTATGAACGGCTCCTGGAGGAAGCTCAATGGGGGCTGGACTGGATCCTGAAAACAAGCTTTGGTGACGGATACCGGAATGAGGGTTCGGTAAACAGCCGAAGGACGAATGGGATTATCGGAGATTCTGATGATGTTATATCGACGGCAGGGAACACGCCAAAATCAAATTTTATCGCTTCAGCCGCAGAGGCAATTGCTTACCGGGTTCTAAGAATCCGCGATCCGCGTCTGGCTGATTATTCACTTAAAATGGCCAGGTCCGACTGGCAATTTGCCATTGAAAAGCTGATCCTGGATGATGAATATGCCATGAAACCAATGTGGAGCGGAACATTCGATTCAGGAAATGTCTTACTTGAAGTGGCTTCTGCCGGAATATTATCTTCGGTTGAACTATGGTACGCCACCGGAGACCAAAGCTATGCAGATAAAGCTGTTGATCTGGCTAAAGTAATTACCGGATCACAGCAGCGAGGGCTCCCTGGCTGGGATATACCACTGACAGGCTTTTTTTATATAAATCCGGCAAAAAACAGTATTCTTCATTATTGTCATAACGGCAGAGAAAATGAACCAGTTGCAGCTCTCACAAAACTCTGTGAGACATTCCCTGATCATCCGGACTGGATGAAATGGTATTCTGCTGTGGTATTACATTCAGAATACCTTAAAAAGATAGCAGGGTACACCGAACCGTATGGAATTATTCCTGCATCCGTTTATACAGATGAAGAATACATTTCGGTCCCTGAAAGCAGGAGGGATTCATTCCGCAAACAGGTCCTTAACGGCATCAATCTGGGAAAGGGACATTACCTTCGTATTTTTCCTGTATGGATGGATTACAGGGGACATTTCGGTGTTATCCTTCCTCAGGCTCAGGCACTGAGCTGCGCTGCAAAACTGCGTGGGGACCGGGAATCGTTTGATCTTGCATTAAATCAGCTGGAATGGATAGCGGGTCGTAATCCATTTTCACAATGTACCATGTATGGTGAAGGATACGATTACCCGCCATTATATACTCCTTCATCAGGTGATATTGTGGGTGCTCTTCCGGTTGGTATCCAGACCAGGGCTGAGAATGATATCCCCTACTGGCCGGTTCAGAGTACCTGGACATACAAGGAGGTTTGGGTTCACCCGGTAAGTCAGTGGCTGGGTGTCATGGCCTGGCTCACAGAGATAAAAAATATAAAGTCAGGAACAATTCAGACCAATAATCCTGCGCCCCGGAGTGAGGACATATTCAACTTTGAAGTTTCAGGAGCATCTTCAGATAATGGTTTTGTCACGATAACTGCCAGGACCAACGGAAAAGGGAATCATAAATTATCGGTCAGGACAGACAACCTGTCAATAAAATATCCTGTAAAAAATATATTCCTGAAACCAGGTGAAACAATGATGCTGAGATGGAAGGGTAAAATGAATGCAACTGATGAACCCTGGGTTGCTGTTATAGTACCTGACGATAATTTCAGCAACCGGAAGGAACTTACAGGGGCGGCAGGGGGAAAGCAGGTAATAAATAAGAAATCCCGCTGATGAAACGGGATTTCCCAATAAAATCTGACGTACAACTGTTATAAAGGAGACAAAACAAAGTCAAGAACTGTCTTGTTGCCGGCAACAATCTTCACATCACTGGTTGTGACCGTTTGAAAATTCTCCTTCGATGCCGAAACTGAGTAT
>JAUZNW010000024.1 GCA_030706785.1 Bacteroidota bacterium
CAGATAAAGCTGAACAACAAACAGATATCTGAACAGGTTAATATCTCCATCATTTCATTTGTGGTGGAATATATTTTTATTTTTCTTGTTGGGACCATCATTGTCGTGATAACAGGTCTTGATCCTGTAACAGCTGCAAGTGCCGTCGGCAGTTCCCTCGGTAATACAGGCCCGGGTCTTGGAGCAGTGGGACCTATGTTCACATATGCTCCTTTGCCTGAAATAACGAAGCTGATACTCAGTCTTTTAATGATAATAGGCCGCCTTGAGATATACACAATTCTTATTCTATTCTCCAGGTCCTTCTGGAAAATATAGGAAGAAGGGTGCGAAGTACGGGGATGCGAGGTGTGTGGAGTGAAGAGAATTCCCCCTTTGAAAGGGGTAGTGGATGTTACCTGAGAACCTCCCGTGCTGCCTCAAGATCTTCAGGAGTCCCGACGTTATACCAGTAACCCTCATCGCACAGGCAGGTGAAAATCCTGTGGGCAGATGCTAATTCCAGGTACTTTGTAACAATGGAATAGATACCTTCCTCCATATATCTGAAAATTTCCGGCTCGATTATCTGCACCGATGAAAAGCCTCTTTCAGCAAGCTTTCCTGACCCTTCTCCTGCAAGTATTTCTTCACCGGTTGATTTGTTGCACCATCCCTTAAGGAGACCTTCCTCATCGACAAGCAGGAACCTGTTTCCGGGGCGATTTCTGACGGCAAGTGTTGCCAGTCCTTTCTTTTCCAGATGAAATCTGTAAAGGGATGAAATGTCAAGATCTGTAATTATATCCGCATTATAGAGAAGGAAGGGGTTCTTATCAAAGAAGTTTCTTGCCTTATACAAACCTCCCCCGTTCTCAAGAAGCAGGTCCCGTTCATTTGATATTGTAAGCCTGAATCCTGCCAGCTTCAGCCGCCGGATCTCCTCCTCGACCATATCAGCAAGGTAGTGAACATTGATGATAATATCGTCGAATCCGTGACGAGAGCAGGTCTCAACTGCTCTTTGAAGAAGGGTTTTGCCGTTGATTACGACAAGGACTTTCGGCAGGGACTCTGTAATTTTTCCCATCCTGGTCCCTTTGCCAGCTGCCATGATCATAGCTTTCATCGCACCAGTCTTATGGTATCCTTTCTGACGAAAGCTGAAGATATTTCTGGGTTCCCTTTATTGCTCTGACAGTAGTGTAAAGTTCAGGCAGAGCTATGTGGTTTTCAGCCCTGTCAACCAGCTGATTCAATATAACAACACCTGGAACTATACTGTCGGTAAAAGTCGGTTTCTGCTCATATAACCCCCTGAAACCGAAAGCGCCCAGAGCCTGCATTACCCTTATTATTGAGAATCCTGAATAATATTCCCTGAATTTTGTCCTGTCTTCTCCCGACTCAGAGCAAAAATTATCAACGTAGTAAGTCAGGAGATTTTCACGGTCACTCTCATCCATGAGGATCTTCGCATCATAAAGCATCGATGCAACATCGTACTGCGGTGCCCCTTTTCTTCCTCCCTGGTAGTCAATAAACCAGGGCTCCTCTCCCACCACCATAATATTTGCAGTTTGAAAATCCCTGTACAGAAAATAATCCTGTCCGGTTTTAAGAAGGAAATCTGCAAGAGCATTGAAATCATGCTCAAGCCGGCTCTCATTGAAGGGCACAGCAAGGAGCTTCAGAAGCATATATTTAAAATAGTCCATATCCCACATCATCGATTGCCTGTCAAAGCTCCTGTGCGGATAACAGAGATCCAGATCCAGCCCTTTTATGCCTTTTATCTGGAACCTGATCAGCCCTTCAAAAATCCTTTTGTACAGTTGGATCGTTTCATTGTCAAAAGGAGCGAGACCCGGCCTTTTATGAAGCCAGGTGTAAAGATTATCATCACCAAGATCCTGAAGATAATAAACATGCTTCTTGGGGAGGTATCCGAAAATTTCCGGTACGCTGAGCGACTTGGTCCTGAAATGATTTGTAAATCCTACAAAAGCTTCATTTTCCTCGGGATTCTCATTGAAAGCCCCTATAATTGTCTTTGCACCGTTATCGATCCTGAAATACCTTCTGTCGGAACCAGACCTGGGGAGTGGCACTATTTTAATATTCACGTTCCCGAACAGTTCTTTATAACCTTCTGATATTATTTCAATTATAGCGGATTCGTCCATCATTACAGTTTATTTGACAAATATAGATGTTTCTTTTATAAGTCTTGCTGTCTTGCTGTCTTGCAGTCTTGCGGTCTGAAACCTTGTCAAGCCTGCGAAAGTTTTAAACCCCTTCAACCCTTTCAACCCCTTCAACTCTGCCAACTTTTTCCCCTACAGCCTTATCAAAACTTTCTTCCTGTACAAAATCAAAGCCATTCCCCAGATTATCATCATCTGAACTATCGCAAACACAAGACTACCGTTCATGTTTCCGGCAACAGGAACAAATATCCTTTCATATATCCACGTATACAAGTTTATCTTACTTTCTCCTGCCGGAATCCTGATCAGCTGCAAGATCCTTGTCCAAATGCCAGATAGAAAGAATGAAAACAGGGCGTTTATGCCGAATACGGAGAAAAAAAGACCCCATTTCCTGAAGCCTATGACATCAGTAAGCCAATAAATGAATGAAAAGACAGCCGAGCCAATCCCTGCAGTGTAAAGAACATATGAACTTGTCCAGAGCGGCTTGTTTATAGGTAAGAACTTTCCCCACAGTATTCCTAGCCCCGTTAATGCTACCCCTACAACAAAGAGTTTAACCGCTGTTTTGTAGCTTGATATACCTTTGCCGACAATTCCTCCTGCATAAAATCCGATTATTACAGTACACGTGGCAGTTAATGTACTCAACAATCCCTCCGGATCGAATGGTATGCCAAATCCCCTGTAAAGATGCCTGGTTCCCAGAATTGCGCTGTCCACCTTGAGGGCAAAGTTACCTTCAGGACTGAAAGGATGCTCTCCTCCGAAAATACTCAGCAGTCCCCAATAGCCCAGCAGAATGAATGCAACCAATATCCAGAGGTAATCCCTCCTGATGGTCATGCAAATCACTGCTCCTATTCCGTAAGCAAGAGCAATCCGCTGCAGTACTCCCATAATCCTCAGATCTGAATAGTTCCTGTCGAAATATGGAAAAATATTAAGGAAGAGGCCAAGGGCAAAAATACCAGCCACTCGTCTTAAAATCCTTATAGTTGATGCTCCGTTAAGTTCAAATCCGTACTTCTTAAGTGAAAACCACGTCGAGATCCCGACGATGAGAAGGAAAAATGGAAAAACCAGGTCAGCTGGTGTACAACCGTTCCATTCCGAATGTTTGAGTGGATCATAAACATAATTCCAGCTGCCGGGGGTATTAACGATAATCATGAATGCTACGGTCATTCCCCTGAAGATATCAAGGGATTCCAGTCGGGAGGTTTTTGCCATAAGTTAAGATGTAAGGTATAAAAATAAGTGCTTCTCCTGCTTCAACAGTATAACCACCTGAAAAAATATTTAATTTTGATTGAGTCATTCCCTGCAAACCGGGATAACAACAGTATAAAATCCTGACCCTAATGTATATACAAAATAAGATAAGCAAGGTCTTCGTTCTTTCGATCCTGGCAGTTATATCAATTCCTTCATTATCACAGCAAAAGGATCCTCCCTTCCTGAAATACCTGAATCACCCGTGGGTCGATTCTGTTCTTAAAACACTTACTCTGGAACAGCGGATCGCGCAGTGCATTTGGATTGCCGGCTACTCAAACAGGGACGTATCTCATGAGGTTGAAGTGAGTGACATTATAAAAAAGTTCGGAATTGGCGGGATTGTCTTTTTTCAGGGTACCGCTGAAAAACAAGCGGAGCTGATCAATTATTACCAGAAGATATCAAAAGTTCCGCTGATTTTTTCGATGGATGCCGAATGGGGACCAGGTATGAGGCTGCAGGGAGTTGAAAAATTCCCGTACCAGATGACGCTTGGTGCAATTGAAAATGATTCCCTTATTTACCAGATGGGAAGATCGGTTGCGTCTCAGCTGAAACGTACCGGAGTGCATATAAACCTTGCTCCTGTTGCCGATATAAACAATAATCCTCTGAATCCTGTCATAAATTACCGCTCATTCGGAGATAACCGGGAAAAAGTAACTTCAAAAGCTTTGATGTACATGAACGGGATGCAGGAAGACGGCATACTGGCTACCCTTAAACATTTTCCCGGGCATGGAGATACCAGGACAGATTCGCATCTCGATCTGCCTGTAATACCTCATTCCCGGCAGCGGCTTGACAGTCTGGAATTATTTCCCTTCCTGAATCTGATAACCGAGGGTGCCGGTGCAGTTATGACTGCTCATCTCAACCTGCCTTCCCTTGATAGTACATCAAAATTACCTTCAACACTGTCACCGGTAATAATCAATGACCTGCTGAAGACCCAGCTTGGTTTCAAAGGCCTAGTGATTACCGATGCAATGAACATGAAAGGTGTTACCAAATACTTCAGTCCAGGTGTGGCTGACGCCAGAGCCCTGAAAGCAGGGAATGATGTGGTGGAGTTTGTTACGGATGTCGAAGCAGCAATAAGAGAAACGATGAAAATGATAAAGTCGAAAGAACTTACGGCGTCTGAAATTGACTCCAAATGCAAGAAGATACTGGCAGCCAAATACTGGGCCGGCCTCAGTCACCTTCATCCTGTCAACGGCGAAAACATAAGCAGCGATCTGGCCTCACCCGTTGCAAAAGCTCTTATAAGAAAGCTCTTCTCTGAGGCACTTACTGTCCTGAACAACAACAAAGATATAATTCCATTAAAAGACCTGCCTGATCTTAAAGTTGCAAGCATTGCCATAAACAGGACAGCAACCTCAAGTTTCCAGCAAAGGCTGGCAGATTATATGCCGGCGGATGCTTTCACAGTAAATCCTGATGATAAAAAGCAAACATCGGAGCTCTTTGGAAAATTATCAGGATATAACCTTGTGATAGCAGGTATTTTCGCAACAGACCAGAGGCCAGATATTAATTTCGGGATAAATCCTGAACTGAATAATTTCCTTAAAAAACTTATCGCTGACAATCGGACAATAGTAGTATATTTTGGCAATCCTTACGCACTTGACAGGCTTGATGCCCTGCAAAAAGCTGATGGCCTTGTACTTGCATATCAGGAAAATGAATATACTGAAGATCTTTCTGCCCAGCTCATCTTTGGTGGAATTGGTGCACATGGAAAGCTTCCGGTCAATATCAATAAGTTCTGGCCGGCAGGGTCCGGAATTGTGACACCTGGAGGACTGAGAGTGAGATACGGATTGCCGGAAAATGCAGGATTATCATCAGAAAATCTCACGAGGAAGGTAGATTCCATCGCCAATGCCGGTATAAAGGCGAAAGCCTTTCCCGGGTGTGAGGTAATGATCGCAAGAAAAGGGATTGTGATCTTCCGCAAAGCATACGGTTACCATACTTATGAAAACAGGATTGAGGTCAGGGACGAGGATCTGTTCGACCTTGCATCGGTAACTAAGATTTCTTCTACCCTGGCCGGTTTGATGCTTCTTGACAGCGAAGGAAAATTTTCTCCTGAGAAAAAGCTCGGAGATTATCTCCCTGATTTCAGAAAGACTAATAAAGGTGGCCTTCTGATGAAGGACATTCTTACTCACCAGGCCGGGCTTACCCCATTTATCCCTTTTCACAGGGAAACGATAAAACCTGATTCCACATATAAGAAGCATATATACAGTCATGAATATTCCAAAAAATATCCGCTCGAAGTTGCCAATGATCTTTTTATAAATAAAAACTACAGGAAAAAGCTCTTCGGCGAGATCAAAAAAAGTCCACTCGGTGAAAAGAAGTATGTTTACTCTGATCTTGCCTTTATTATTTCGCCAGGAATTATTGAGAACCTGACAGGCAGAAAATGGAATGAATTTGTGACTGATGAGATCTGGCATAAGCTGGGCGCCTACGATATAGTATTTAATCCATATCGTAAATACAGCCCTGACAGGCTTGTTCCTACGGAATATGACACACTTTTCAGAAGGCAGCTTCTGCACGGGACTGTACATGATGAAGCAGCTGCAATGCAGGGGGGGATTTCAGGTCATGCAGGCTTGTTTGCCACTGTCAACGACCTGATGAAGCTCATGGAAATGTATCGCAGGATGGGTGATTATGGTGGCGAACAGCTGATAAACAGGGAAGTGCTTAAAAGATACAGCACTGTTCAGTTCCCGGATAATAACAACCGCAGGGGACTGGGATTCGACAAACCGTCACTGAATAACGACAGGCTTACGTCAGAAAATGTATATCCTAGCAAAAGTGCAACACCTGAAAGCTTTGGACATTCAGGTTACACAGGGACTTTTGTCTGGGTTGACCCGGTTTATGAAATCAGTTATATCTTCTTCTGTAACAGAGTTTATCCGACCAGATATAATAATTTGCTTTCGGATATGAATATCAGGACCAATATTTTGCAGGCCATATATGATTCTGTCGAAGACAAAAGACTCAAGACAAATGACACAAGGTGACTACAATTGCTTCCCTGCTTCGCGCGTCCTGCGCCTTATACCTTTTTTATCGCAATTTCCACTTTTAAGGAATAATCAGCCTGACATTAATGTCTAATTATTTATAAACCTGAACTAAACCTTCCTATTATGAAACACGAAAAGACAAACAAGAAAAGCCTTTCAAGAAGAAGCTTTCTGGGTACTACGGCAACAGCTGCTGCTGCCTTCACAATTATCCCCCGTTCGGTCATGGGCGGTAAAGGGTATACGGCCCCGAGCGACCTTATCAATGTAGCCGGTATTGGTGTCGGGAGCCAGGGTGGCGGGGATATTCAGCAGATATGCACTCCTGATGTGCCTATTCAAAGACCTCAGAGAAACTCCAACGGTACTCCCATGACAAAGGAGCAGATCGCAGAACGCGAAGCCAGGATGGCCGAGATGAAAAAACAATTTGCCGGTCAGGGTGCTCCCGGACAAGGTGCACCGGGACAGGGCGGACGGCGCCCCGGCGCTCCCGGAGGACAGCCTGATCCGAATGCAGTGATGCAGATGGGCGCTGCAGGCCAGGGCAGGGTGATAAAGCTGGCTAATATTTATGCCCTTTGTGATGTTGACTCGGAATATGCCGGGTATATCTTTAAAGGATACCCTAAAGCCAAGATCTATTCCGACTGGCGTGAGATGCTGGACAAGGAAAAATCGATCGATGCGGTTTTGATAGGTACGCCTGACCACAACCATGCGCCGATAGCTGCAGCATTCATGAAAGCTAAGAAACACATTTATGTTGAGAAGCCCATGGCCAAGACTATTTTCGAATGCCGTAAGCTGGCAGAAATAGCCAGGGAAACTGGTGTGGTTACCCAGATGGGAAACCAGGGTCATGCTACAGAAGGGACCAGGAAGACTGTTGAATGGATCCAGTCAGGAGTTATCGGCCTTGTAAGGGAGGTACAGCTCTCGACCAACCGTCCGATGGGATTCTGGCCGCAGGGTGACATGAAACGTCCCGCAGGTATGCCGGTTCCCAAAAATCTTAATTATGATGTATGGCTGGGGCCAGCACCAAACAAACCTTATAATCCCGACACTCTGCATTTCTACTGGAGGGGTCTCTGGGACTATGGTACAGGTGCAATGGGTGATATGGGTGCCCATATTTTTGACGCTCCGATCTGGGCCCTGAACCTTGGAATGCCAATAAAGATACAGGCCACAAGCTCACCATACAGTACCGACTACATGCCTCTTTGTGAGCTTGTAACATACGAATTCCCTGCCCGCGGTTATATGCCACCGGTTAAAGTCCAGTGGTGTGACGGCGGACTGAGGCCTCCGCGTCCGAATGAACTTGAAGCTAAAAGGGCCATGAGGGATGCAACTTACTATGGAGATAAGGGAATAATTTGTCACAGCAGCCATGGTGCAATGCCTGAGCTTATCCCTGCCGACAAGGACTTCAAAGGTCCGGATCCATGGCTTCCCAGAACAGGGAATATTTTTGAAGACTGGATTGATGCAATTAAAAATGGAAAGAAATCCTGCAACGATTTCTCCATTTCATCAAAACTGACCGAGATCATGCTTCTGACCAACATCGCAGTAAAGCATCAGCGGGCCAATATAACGCTGGAATACGATGCTGCCAATATGAAGATAACGAATCTTGAGGAAGCAAACAGCTTGTTCCAATATGAATATCGAACTGGCTGGAGCCTTTAACCTTTGTGCTTCCTCAAAAGAAAGATTAGTAAATGGCAGGAGAAAGCTTTTAATGCAACTAAAAAATAAAAAAGTCAGACTTTTATGGTCTGACTTTTTTTGTGCCCAGAACAAGACTCGAACTTGCACACCGTAACCGGCACCAGCCCCTCAAGCTGGCGTGTCTACCAATTTCACCATCTGGGCAGAAGAAAGGTTGCGTTTTTGTGCCGTTGGCCCCTGCTCCTTCTCTTGTGCCCAGAACAGGACTCGAACCTGCACATCATCGCTGACACTAGTCCCTGAAACTAGCGCGTCTACCAATTTCGCCATCTGGGCCTGATATTGATTGAGCGTGCGAAATTAAGAAAAATACACCAATAAAATGCACAGTCTTAATTAAAAGTATATTTTTGCTTCCTGGAATTCAGTTTTCAGATGCCGGCTAATCAAAATCTGAGGTGTATTATGAACTTGTTTAACAGGTCTGTATAATCATTCAGAGACACCATTTGAAGATAACCCGGACCTGCACAAAAGATGCAGGTTTTTTGTTAATAATATCAAGGAATGAACAAGATGAAAATAATGAAATTCGGGGGCACATCTGTCGGAAGTCCCGACAGGATGAGGTCGATTATTCCACTTATATCCGGGGAGGAAAAAAAGATCGTGGTGCTCTCCGCCATGGCAGGAACGACAAATTCACTTGTTGAGATCTCCGAGCTTCTGTCAGAAGGGAAAACAGAGGAAGCACTCGCACGAAATGATGCCCTTAGAACAAAATACAATAAGGTAACGGATGACCTCTATGAAACAAATCCATTCAGAAAAAGCGTGCATGAAATTATTGATTCTCATTTCGACTTTATAAGGGATTTCGCTTTCGCCCCATTCACCCGTCAGAATGAGAAGGCAATCCTTGCTCAGGGAGAGCTGATCTCCACATCTCTTTTCTATAATCTCCTCAGGGAGATGAATATAAGGTCTGTTCTTCTGCCGGCACTGAAATTCATGAGGATTGACAAGGATGGCGAACCAGATATATTCTACATCACAGAAAACATCAGGAGGGAACTTGACCTTCATTCTGACGAAAACATTATTATAACCCAGGGATATATCTGCAGGAATGCATACGGCGAGGTAGATAACCTTAAACGGGGCGGAAGCGATTTTACGGCTTCACTGCTTGGAGCAGCTGTCAATGCATCCGAGATCCAGATATGGACGGATATAAATGGCTTCCATAATAACGACCCGAGATTCGTCGGGAATACCAAAGTAATACGTGAGATATCCTTTGATGAGGCTGCCGAGCTTGCATATTTCGGTGCAAAAATACTTCATCCTTCCAGTGTTAATCCGGCAAGGGAAAAGAACATTCCGGTCAGACTTAAAAATACAATGGAACCGGCGGACGAAGGAACTCTTATAACCTCAAACTGCATACTCCAGGATTACAAAGCCGTTGCTGCCAAGGACGGCATCTCGGCACTGAGGATCAAATCATACCGCATGCTGATGGCCTATGGTTTCCTCAGGAAGGTTTTTGAGATTTTTGAGGCTTACAAGACGCCGATCGATATGATCACAACCTCTGAAGTATCAGTTTCAATTACAATTGATAATCCGCAGTACCTTGATCAGATAGCACATGATCTTAAGGAGCTTGGATCTGTTGAAGTTGAGCGTGATCTTTCAATAGTATGTATCGTGGGCGACTTCAGGACTGAAAGAACCGGCTCTGCTCCTGAGATATTTGAGGCTCTCAATACGATACCATTAAAAATGATATCATACGGAGGAAGTCCCTACAGCCTTTCTCTGTTAATTGATACAAAGAATAAGGTCAGTGCACTAAATCTCCTGAATAAACACCTTTTTAACCAGTAAGATGTTGAGTAAAAAGACAATTGAGAAACTTAGAGATCTTCAGACTCCCTTTTATTTCTATGATCTTGATGTGCTTGGTTCAACCTGTGAAACAGTGAGGCAAGGAGCTGAGAAATCGGGTTACAGCGTACATTACGCTGTCAAAGCAAATGCCAACCCGCGCATCCTGAACATAATTTCATCATACGGATTCGGAGCTGATTGTGTAACCTACAATGAAATTGAAAGTGCTATAAAAGCAGGCTTCTCCACTTCCAAAATTGTTTTTGCCGGTGTCGGCAAAACAGACAAAGACATCGAAGCTGCACTCAGATCCGGCATTTTATGTTTTAACTGCGAATCGATAGAAGAAATTGAAGTTATAGATTCAATCGCTGCCAGGATGTGTAACATAGCTCCGATCGCACTCAGGATCAATCCATATATTGAGGCTCATACACATAAATACATTACAACCGCGATGCCTGAAAGTAAATTCGGGATAAATACATGGGAGCTTGAAGAGGTCACCGACAGGCTATCGTCGCTTAAGCATCTCAGCCTTAAAGGCATCCATTTTCATATAGGATCACAGATCACCAAGATGTCGGTATTCAGAAGTCTTTGCACACGAATAAACGAGTTGCAGGATTGGTTTGCGGCAAGAAATGCCAACCTTGAAATAATCAATCTTGGAGGCGGATTGGGGATCGATTACACGAATCCTGAAAAAGCACCCAGGTTTGAGGACTATTTCTCACTGGTGAATGAATTTATAAATCTCCGTCCGGGACAAACCATCCACATCGAGCCCGGAAGATCGCTGGTCGGACAATGCGGTACGCTGATATCAAAAGTGCTTTTCATCAAGAAAGGCAAGAATACCACGTTCGCTATTATAGATGCCGGGATGACAGACCTTATCAGGCCAGCACTTTACCAGGCACGGCATAAAATTGAGAATCTCACATCAAAGGGCAGCATCAATCATTATGATGTTGTCGGACCGGTATGTGAATCAGCTGATTCTTTCGCAAAATACATTGAGCTTCCCGAAACAAAAAGAGGTGATATTATAGCGATTAGGTCTGCCGGAGCATATGGCGAGTCAATGGCCTCAAGGTATAATCTGAGAGATCTTCCGAGGGCAGTTTTTTCAGATGAGATTTGAAAAATTAACCTCACCCTGAATCTCCCGCTTTGCCGGGGCAGGCTCTCCGCCACTCAGGGCTGTAGGAAAAGACCATTTAACCACCCCTTCCCGCCTTTGGCGGGAGGAGGTGATGTTTTTTTCTACTGCCCCGCCGGGGATAAGGTCATCCCTGCCTCACCTTACTGTGCTTTCTCCCGTAGAAGAAATATATACAGAACCCGATGATCATCCAGATTATAAGCCTGAGCCATGTATCGAATGGAAGTGCAGCCATCTGTATAAAGCAGATCAGCGCTCCCAATATGGGGACGACAGGCACCCATGGGGTTCTGAAAGGTCTTTCGACATCGGGCTTTGATTTTCTCAGGACCATAACACTGATGCATACAATAATAAATGCCATCAATGTCCCGATAGATACAAGCTGACCAAGGATGCTTATCGGCAGTATCCCTGCAATTATCATTGCCACAATACCGGTTATTATCGTGCTTACATACGGAGTTTTAAACCTCGGATGAACTTTTGAAAAAACAGGCGGGAGAAGGCCGTCCTTCGACATTGTAAAGAAGATCCTGGGCTGCCCGAGAAGCATGACAAGGATCACTGAGCTAAGTCCGGCAATTGCAGCTATTTTGACGATCGGCCTCAGCCAGAACATCCCCTTGCCCATTGCGTTAACACCAACGGCAACAGGATCAGCAACATTTAATGTGGTATAGCTGACAATCCCTGTCAGGACAATAGCTACCAGAATATAAAGAACTGTCGAAATACCTAGTGAACCAAGAATGCCTATCGGCATATCACGCTGCGGATTTTTCGCTTCCTGTGCTGCGGTTGAGACTGCATCAAATCCTATATATGCAAAGAATATTACACCAGCCCCCCTGAGTATTCCGCTGATCCCGTAAGTCCCGAAATTCTGTCCGTAAGCCTTGAGCCATCCCCAGAATGAGCCATAATGTGAAATGGGAGTAGTTTCAACCTTGTTTGGCGGAATGAACGGATGCCAGTTTGCAGATTTAACAAACATAAATCCGATTACAATGAAAAGGATAATGACCGCTACTTTTGTTATGACCATAAGGTTGTTGAAATTGGCTGATTCCTTTATCCCGATAACAAGAAGGGTCGAAAGCAGGGCAACAATGAACATGGCCGGCAAATTGACGACACAGGTCACATGCTGAAGGGAATCAACGTTAATTCCTGATGAAGCTAGTGTCTGTGCGTATTGTTTTGTGACTGCAATCCATCCCTGGTCAGGAACATTGACCAGAGTGCTTCCGGCAGCACCGGTAAACGGGACAGGTATATTTATGTTCAGATCCCTCAGAAAGCTGACAACATAACCGGACCATCCGACCGACACAGTTGACGCTGCAAAAAGGTATTCCAGAATGAGGTCCCAGCCTATAATCCATGCAAGGAATTCTCCGAGTGTTGCATATGCATAAGTATATGCGCTTCCGGCAATCGGGATCATCGATGCGAATTCAGCATAACATAAACCCGCAAAACCGCAGGCTATACCTGAAAAAATGAATGACAGCACGATTGCGGGCCCTGCATACTGGGCTGCAGCCTGGCCTGATAGTACAAAAATTCCAGCACCGATAATTGCACCGATTCCAAGTGTGGTGAGATTGAGTGCGGTCAAAGATCTTTTTAAACCACCTGTATCCTTTGATTCAGTAAGTAACTGTCCAAGCGGTTTAGTGATTAACAGCTGTTTTATTGACATGGATTTTAAATGACTGGGTACAGAAATTTTTTTGGTAAACACAAACGTAGCTTTTTTTCTCGAAAATTGAATTATTTAATCGTTTTCGTTTAAAATTCTGTGTCAGACCGGTCGCTTTTTTACACTTTTTTGATTTTTAAAGTTACCTTTATCCTGAATTTAACTTAAACAACATGATCCGTTATCTTTATCTAATAGTCTTATTTATAACCCTTTCCTGTGTTCCTCTCAGCAAATACAGGGAATCTCCTGAAGTAAAGTCATGGGAACCGGACATTGAAAAATTCGAACAGCTTGATATTTCAAAATATTACCCTGATGACGCAATTATGTTTGCCGGCAGCTCAAGCATCAGGCTCTGGTCTACCATCAACAAGGATATGCTGCCATACAATGTCATTCAAAGGGGTTATGGTGGTGCGAAGCTCAGCGATTTTGTTGTTTATGCTGACCGTATAATCTATCCGCATATCTGCCAGGCAATTGTTATTTTCATCGGAAATGACATCACAGGCAGCAATGATGATAAAAGTCCTCTGGAAGTATCCAAACTCTTCAGGAAAACGCTCTATACTATCCGGAGGAAATTCCCCGATACTCCGGTCTTCTGGATCAGTATTACCCCGACAGCAGCGAGATGGGGCGTATGGCCAGAAATCAAGGAAGCAAATGAAATGATCAGGGGTATCTGCGAAAAACACAGAAATACCTATTTCATTGATACTGAGAAGTATTTTCTCAATTCGAGTGGCCTTCCGAAAGAGGACCTTTTCGTTGCCGACAAGCTTCACCTTAACCCTGACGGATACAAAATCTGGGCAGGAATTATCAAGGGTGAACTGAACAAAGTACTTATGAAAAAATAAATCTGTTAAAATCTGCGAGATCTGCGGAAAATTTTTTCTCCCGATGATCTTCGCATGTTGCCAATTCTATAATTCCCAGCCAGGTCTGTAAGAAGGCTTTAACAGCTTATTCGCTTCCTCATTATTTGTCTTCATGCCCTCCGGATCCCATGTCAGCTTCTTGCCGGTCCTCATGGCTATAACAGCAAGATTCAGCGCTTCGGTTATCGGAGCAGCCGATTCAAAATTGCACCTGGCTGGTTTCCCTCCACGGATTGCGTCTATCCAATCTGCATAATGACCTTTTGAACGCTCAATCATCTTCGGAGGTTTTATGTATGACTTATTTCTTGAGGCTGGAATAAGCCTTGGATTCCCGCCTTCAAAATCACAAAGTATTTTTCCATAATCACCAACGAAAATAAGACCATCCGGTTCGAAATCGAGGCCATCCTCTTCAAATTCCATTGGTCTGGAAGGTTTTAATCCTCCATCAATCCAGTAAAGGTCAACAGGCGGCATACCTGCCCTGGCAGGGAAGGTAAGGTGGGCGTTCATTGCATGAGGATGGGAGACATATTTCAATTGCTCCGGATTTCCATTTACCACACCCACAATAGTATTGGGAGAAGCTTCTATGGTGTTCACATTTCCAAGCTTCAGTGCACGATAAATGGCTGCAAAAGAATAACATCCCATATCTCCTATTGCCCCTGTCCCAAAATCGAACCATGACCTGAAGACTGTGTGGGCATAATCATAACTGAACGGCCTTAAATCCGCTCTGCCGAGCCAGAGGTCCCAGTTAAATCCATAAGGCACTTTCTGTTCAGGCGGTATCTGTGTGAATCCTGTCTGCCAGACCGGCCTGTTCGACCAGTTGATGACCTCCCTTACAGGTCCAATGGCTCCGCTCCATATCATTTCGCAAAGCAGGTCGGTATCTTCTGCTGAGGCATTTCCCGTGGCAACCTGTGTGGCAAGACGAGGATTTTTGGAAGCTGTATTTCCGAGTAACCGTGCCTCGTACACGGAATTTGTCATAGGCTTCTGGCAGAAAACATGCTTGCCCTTTCCCATTGCTTTCATCGCAACCTGGGCGTGCTGATGGTCGGGAGTGCAGACTATCACAGCGTCAACACCTGTCTCCTTTGCAAGGAGTTCCCTGAAATCCTCATATGAGGTGCACGCCCTGAAAGTCATGTTCTTCTGCTTTGAATACCATTTGTCGACTATCTGCCTTGCAGGTTCCCTTCCTGCCCGGCAGCCTTTTACTCCTTCATCCCATTTCGGTTCTTCTATAGCCTCCCTTATCCCGTTGCGAAGCTCAAATTCTCCCCAGTTCTGGTATCTGGTATCTTCAAAGACAGGATCAGCTACAGATACGACCTGAACATCAGGTATCTTAAGGAGCTGGAGCATAACCCTTGTTCCCTGGGTGCCTGTTCCCACACAGGCCAGATTTATCCTGTCTGACGGGGTAAAGTAGCCTGTTCCTCCAAGCACATGTCTTGGAATAATTGTCAATCCTGCAGCAGCTGCTGTTGAGGAAATAAATTTGCGTCTTTTCATTGGTTTATATTTTTGGTTGAAGCTTTAGCAGAGGTCCCTGATTTTCTTTGAAATAAAATTACAAAAGATTGATATACCAGCAGGAATTCTGCTTGTAATATTTCTTTATCGTTCCAGGTAAATTAATTATTGTATCACATATATTATTTATCGCAATACAATATGCATATCCAGATAAATATCTCAGGATTGCCCTTTGCAAGATATTCAGTAACTGCGCATGTTTTTGATAATCAGGAGATCCCTCACTTCGTTCGGGATGACATTGCAAGTCAGGAGTATTGGATCAGCATTTCTAAAATACTCGTGAATTCAGTTCTGACAGTTGAAACAAACCTCATTCTCCAGCTTTTTCCCGGAAAAGAAATCATAAATATTCTCCAGTGTTGTTTCGGCAATATTGTGAAGTGCTTCACGGGTGAAGAATCCCTGGTGTGAAGTAATGATGACGTTATTGAATGTAAGAAGGCGTGCCAGGACATCATCGGCAAGAATCCTGTCTGAAAGGTCCTCGAAGAAATACTGGCTTTCCTCTTCATATACATCAAGTCCCGCAGATCCGATCTGACCGCTCTTAAGTCCTCCAATCAGATCCTGCGTCCTGATAAGCTTCCCGCGTCCTGTATTTATAAGCATTACTCCTCTCTTCATTGAGGAGATTGCCCTGGAATCAATCATATATCCGGTTTCCTTCGTCAGCGGGCAGTTCAGCGAAATTATATCTGACTCCCTGTAAATCGTATCGAGCGGAACATATTCCAAGCCTGATCCCGCGGCAAATTTATCATCAGGGAATATGTCATTCAACAGGACCTTCATTCCGAATCCTGACAATATTTTCGCAAGTACCTTGCCTATCCGTCCTGTGCCGATTATTCCTGCCGTTTTTCCGTTCATATCAAAGCCAAGCAGTCCATTCAGTGCAAAGTTGGCGTCACGTGTCCTGTAATAGGCTCTGTGTATCTTCCTGTTAAGTGAGAGCATAAGGGCAACTGTATGCTCAGCAATGGCATAAGGTGAGTATGCCGGCACTCTGACCACCTTAATATTAGCAAGGGCGGCCCTGAGATCAATGTTGTTGAATCCGGATGACCTGAGCGCAATCAATCGAATGCCATATTCCTTCAGTTGCCCGATCATTTCGGCATTTATGGTATCGTTGACAAAAACCACTATGACATCGTATCCCCTGGCAAGGATAATATTATCGTGTGTCAGGTGGTACTTAAAGTATTTAATATTGAAGTTATACTTTATATTGATAAAATTAAATGACTCAATATCATAAGGTTTGGCGTCGAAGAAAGCAACGTTTATTTTATTTTCATTCATGATATCAGGTTTTGTTAAATAATTAACAATAGCCTTGTCTGTTTGTTCCGCCCGGAGCAGGATAAATCCGGAAAAGATCTGAAAATTCACCTGAAGTGATTGACTTTTTCCATGCAATCAGGTTATCTTTGAAATTGAGGAACGAATACCGGATTGGACCTGCATAAGTCGGGATTCCAAATTCAGGATAACTTAAAACACACAACTTATGAAGAATTCAATATCACGTCGCAATTTCTTTTTGAAAACAGCAGGAGCAGGCACAGGATTATTTATTTTCCCGTCTTTACTCGGAAATCCGTTTCAGAAGGCAGGCAGGGGTATAACACCCCTGATCATTACAAGCCATACAAATGAAACCGGGAAGAATGCAATGGAAGCAGGATGGGAGATCCTGAAAGCCGGCGGGACTGCAGTCGATGCAGTGGAAAAGGCTGCAAATACAATTGAGGTTGATCCTGAAGATACAAGCGTCGGATATGGCGGACTTCCTAACGAAAAGGGTGTTGTACAGCTCGACTCTTCCTTCATGGACGGGAAAACCTATTCAGCCGGAGCTGTCGGATGTCTGGAGAATATCAAGACTCCTTCCTCAGTCGCGAGAAAAGTGATGGAACACACTGATCATGTTCTTCTTGTGGGACAGGGTGCACTTGAATTTGCCAGGGCATGGGGATTTAAGGAAGAAAATCTTCTGACTGAAAAAGCCCGGAAGATCTGGCTTCGGTGGAAGGAAGAGCTCAGCCCCAATGATGACTGGGGCGTTCCGGAACATCTTCAGGGACTTACAGAAAAAGAGGCATACTGGCACGATTTCCCTGATATTGAAAATCATTATGGTACTACGAATGTTCTTGCCATTGACGTTAACGGGAATGTGGCAGGATGCACTACAACAAGCGGGCTCAGCTTCAAGCTGAACGGCCGTGTTGGGGATTCCCCGATAATCGGAGCAGGCTTATATGTTGATAATGAAATCGGAGCAGCTGGAGCGACCGGGCGTGGTGAGGACGTTATCAAATCATGTGCATCTTATTATATGGTCCTTAAAATGAAAGAAGGACGAACACCACAGCAGGCGTGCGAGGATGCTCTTCATATGATCATCGACAGATACCGGAAGGTAAATCCACGATTCTTCCCGAGTGAAAAGTTTGTGGCAATAAACAAGGCCGGGGATCTTGGCTGTGCAACCATGAAGGGAAAAAGAAATCCGCAGATGTCGGTAAGGATTGAAAGCGGTTTTACAAAATATGAAGGGACTATTGCATTTCCGGAAGCACTATGATATCTCCTGTGGCTTCCGGATTACGGCATGCGGCTTTGATCTTTGGTCTTCCGTCTTCCGTTCCCGCGGTGCGGGACTTCGTCTCCGCCAACTGGCGGATCCTCAGCTTCCGTCTTCGGGCTGGAGCCAATAGTAATTCCTCTTTACTACAACATTTTAGCTGTTGTTGCGTTTGTCATTAATAGTATGAGACGGTTTCTGATATTTTCACTGCTTGTCCTTGCTTCATGTGCCACCACGCAGAAGTCATCCGTTAAAGAGGACTCTCTGATGATCACAAGGAAGTATGTAGGGACTTTTGTTGATTATCGCCAGCATATACCTGAAAAATTCGGTGAGCCATATCTTATCTGGATCAAGACGACCATGGACAGCACCTATGGTAAAATTTCAGCCTATGGCGAAAGGTGCGATTTTCATAAAGGAGACCGGCTCTATATCAAAAGGATCTATCTTGCCCCTGGCCCAATTTCATCATACTGGCAATACCAGATCGAATCAGATGATAATCCTGTCACCTACAAGCTCAGCGAATTTCAGCATGACCGGAAGAACCTGATTAAAAACTGGTTCTGAAAAGTTGTAACTTACCATACTTTTATTTCAAAACATAATCCTATGACAAATACATATGGATCGATCACTCCTTATCTCGTTATCAGGAATGCTGAAAAAGCAATCGATTTTTATAAAAAAGCCTTTGGGGCTAAAGAAATAACACGGCTGATGGTCGGTGACAAAGTCGGTCACGCTGAACTCCTGATAAATAACTCGCGTATCATGCTCGCTGATGAGTTTCCGGAATGGGGGATGTCCAGTGCTCAGAAGATCGGGGATTCGCCGGTTATCATGCTTATGTCAGTTAATGATGCTGATGCGGTATTCAACAGGGCCGTGGCTGAGGGTGCAAAAGCTTTTTCCCGGGTCGAGCTCCAGTTTTATGGGGACCGGAGTGGGACGCTCATCGATCCCTTTGGCCACAAATGGACTATCTCGTCACATGCTGAAGACATTTCAGAGGAGGAGATGAAAAAAAGGGCTGCCGGATTAGCAGCCCCATGAATATTTTGAGTTCTATTTCTTCCTGATAGCCTTATTATAAAGAATCTGCCAGTCCGATGAATCTGAGGCAACCCCGGGTTGCTTTTTATCATCAGCTTTCCTTTCAAGCTTCCTTATAACCATTGTTTTGTCTCTCCTGGCCTCGCCTTTGCCGTGATCGACATAGTCGACATATGCGATGAATCTGTTTATTTTGTGAGGCAGGACTTCAGGCGTCCGGATAAATCCGACGTCCTCGTCTCTTAAAGCATAATTATCATGGGTCTTCTCCCAGACATCGACATAGTAAACTATTTTATCAAGGCCGGCAAAGACAACCTTGCCATCGGCATCTGTAAAGCCTTCATTTATGCTGTTGGTCTCTTTATCCCAGTCGGTAAGTGTTGGATAAAGGATAACACTTGCTCCCTCAACAGGATATTCATCATAATATTCAAGCACCTCTATTTCAAGCAGCGTAGGGATCATCACGCTGAGTGTCAGGGATGCTTCATCCGACAAACCATTATGCGACCATGCCTTAAGTGTGACCGTGAAGGATCCTGATGCGGTATAGGTGTGACCGGGATTTATTTCATTTGATATATACCCGTCACCGAAATCCCATTCAAAGCTCTCGGCGTTGTCCGATTCGTTTGTGAACCAGACCTCCTCCCCTACAACCGGATCGCCCGGGCTCGCCGAAAAATATGCCCTGGGTGATATTTCACATGAATAAATGAAGAAGGGGATTATTGTCGTCAGGAAGATTATCTTTTTCATTTTCTGATTTGTTAGTGGTTTTGTTTAACTAAATTCAAATTATGTGCCAACAAATGTTCATACCCCCACCCCCTAAGGTTTATTTCTTAACAGTTTTATTAGTTCCATCTGTTGAAGAATTCGCTCCTTTCCCTTGCTTACCACCTGGGGGAAGGAGTTTGTTTTGCTTTTCTCCCTCTTCGCCTTCGCGCCGCGCCCTCGGTAAAGCCTCCGCACGGTAGCTTCAGCGACACACGGACAGCGGAGCAATGTGGGGGAAATCGAAAAGGGATTTTAAGATGCTACCCGACACGGAATGAGGTATTTTAAAATTTTAATTATCTTTGCACTCCAATAAAAAATGTAACTCCGGTAATGATAAAGATCACTTTCCCTGATGGCTCAGTCAAAGAGTACAGGAGCGGCATCAGCAGCCTGGAAATTGCTGAGCAGATAAGCCCTCGTCTGGCAAAAGAGGTCTATGCTGCAACAGTAAATAATGAGATCGTTGATCTTACCAGGCCGATCAATCAGGATGCCACTTTGAAGCTTCACAAATGGGAGGACGAAGCCGCCAGGCATGCTTTCTGGCACTCCTCGGCCCATCTTATGGCTGAAGCTCTGGAACTTCTTTATCCCGGAATTAAATTTGGTATCGGCCCTGCTATTGAAAGCGGATTCTACTACGATGTTGACCCTGGAGACGGCAGAGTGATCACCGAGGAAAATTTCCCTGCAATTGAGAACAAAATGAGGGAGCTTGCCTCAGGCAATCAGCAGTTTATAAAGAGAAATGCAAGCAAAAAGGAAGCAGCAGAGCTGTTCACCAAAAAGGGAGACCAGTACAAAACAGAGCTTATAAGCGAGCTGGAGGACGGAACTATTTCACTCTATACACAGGGAAGTTTCACAGACCTCTGCCGTGGCCCTCACCTTCCATCAACTGAACCAATAAAGGCGATCAAGCTCCTTTCGGTAGCAGGAGCCTATTGGCGGGGCAATGAAAAGAACAGGATGCTCACAAGGATCTACGGGATCACTTTCCCAAAGCAGAAGATGCTCGATGATTACCTTATCTTCCTCGAAGAAGCCAGAAGAAGGGACCACAGGCGCATAGGAAAAGAGCTTGAGCTGTTCACCTTCTCCCAGCAGGTGGGAATGGGTCTGCCACTATGGATGCCGCGGGGAGCTGAACTAAGGCAGAACCTTATCGACTTCATGACAGTGGTTCTGAAAAAGAGGGGATATGTGATCGTGGCAACACCGCATATTGGAGGTGTCAGCCTTTATAAGACCTCGGGCCATTATGAAAAGTATGGTAAGGATTCTTTCCGGCCGATATCCACACCACAGGAAGGTGAATTTTTTATGCTGAAGCCGATGAACTGCCCTCATCATTGCGAGATATTTAATGCAACACCCCACTCCTACAAGGAGCTTCCGTTGAGGATGGCTGAATTCGGGACAGTTTACCGTTACGAACAAAGCGGTGAACTTCATGGTCTTACAAGGGTAAGGAGTTTTACCCAGGATGATGCTCACCATTTCTGCCGGCCCGATCAGGTAAAGGAAGAATTCATCAGTATTATCGATCTTGTTCAGTTCATATTCAAAGCAGTAAAGCTTGACGATTTCACTGCCCAGATCTCCCTGCGTGATCGTTCGACCAAGGAGAAATATATAGGTTCTGATGAGAACTGGGAGCTTGCTGAAAAGGCTATCATAGAGGCAGCAGGAGAAAAGGGACTTGAAACTGCAGTTGTTCCCGGAGAAGCCGCATTCTACGGGCCCAAGCTTGATTTCATGGTAAAGGATGCCTTAGGCAGAAAATGGCAGCTTGGAACCATTCAGGTTGATTATAATATGCCTGAGCGGTTCAATCTTACATATAACGGAAGCGATAACCAGAAGCACAGGCCGGTAATGATCCATCGCGCTATTTTCGGATCATTGGAAAGGTTTATAGCTGTGCTTATTGAAAACACTGCCGGAAAATTCCCTCTCTGGCTTGCCCCCGACAAAGCAGTTATTTTGCCGATATCGGAAAAATTTAATGATTATGCAGCAAAAATTTTGGATTTTCTAAATAATTCCGATATTTGCACACGAATTGACGACAGGAACGAAAAGATAGGTAAGAAGATCAGGGATAATGAATTAAAGAGGATACCCTACCTGTTGATAATTGGTGAAAAAGAGGCTGGAAACGGGACAGTTTCTGTCCGGAGACAGGGTGAAGGCGACAAAGGGAGCATGAAAGTCGAGGAATTTGCAGAATTTGTCGCAAAAGAGATCGCCAGAGAGACAACATTTTAATTGCTATTTTAATTAACACAGTATTAACCAAAGTAAGGAGGAAAGAGCTATTACCGGACCAATTAAGCGAAGTCCTGCCAAAGTTGTTCAGCAGGCTCACAAGATTAACAACAGGATCACTGCCAAAGTGGTCAGAGTTGTCGGTGATGAAATAGAAACAGCAATAATGAGTTTTCAGGACGCCATCAAACTGGCTGACTCAATGGAACTCGATCTCGTAGAAATTTCCCCGAATGCGGAACCCCCTGTTTGCAAGATCGTTGATTATCAGAAATTCCTTTACCAGCAGAAGAAAAAACAGAAGGAGATAAAGGCAAAGGCGGCAAAGATAGTTGTAAAGGAAATAAGGTTTGGACCAAACACTGACGATCACGATTATAACTTCAAGCTGAAGCATGCGATGAAGTTCCTGGAGGAGGGTGCAAAGGTAAGGGCCTATGTGTTCTTTAAGGGAAGATCGATCTTATTCAAGGAACAGGGTGAAGTACTGCTGCTGCGTTTTGCCAGTGATCTTGAGGAGTATGGTAAGGTGGAACAGCTTCCACGCCTGGAAGGAAAAAGAATGATAATATCCTTTTCCCCTAAAAAGAAGAAGTAGTTGTAATAATATATACTGATTACGAAATGCCAAAAATGAAAACAAATCCCGGTGCAAAAAAGAGATTTTCTCTTACCGGAACGGGAAAGATCAAGCGCAAACATGCGTTCAAGAGTCACATCCTGACAAAAAAAGCGACAAAGCGTAAAAGAAATCTGACCTACTTCGGACAGGTCGATAAAGCTGATAAAAAGAATGTGAAGCTTCTTCTTGCAAGTAAATAAAGAAATGCCGGCGCTTTGATAATAAATAAGTACTAACAGAATGCACAGTAGTAAAGATCTCGCACACGCGTGACGCTGACATTCAAAAAACATGAGTTATGCCAAGATCAGTAAATTCAGTCGCATCAAGAGCCAGAAAGAAAAAGGTTCTTAAACAGACAAAAGGGAACTTTGGTTCAAGAAAAAATGTTTTCACAGTTGCCAAGAATACTCTCGATAAAGCACTCGGGTATTCTTATCGCGACAGGAAGAAAAAGAAAGGTGAATTCAGGTCGCTCTGGATCCAGAGAATAAATGCGGGTGTCCGCCAATACGATATGAGCTATTCGGAATTCATGGGAAAGCTTGATAAGAAAGGTATTGAACTTAACAGAAAAACACTTGCAGACCTTGCAATGAACCACCCTGAAGCATTCAAGGCTGTGGTCGATAAAGTGAAGTAGATAAGCCCACTGTAATAAAATAGAAAGGACAGATCAAAGCCTGTCCTTTTTTGTTTCCTGCAACCTCAACCTCTCCCCTTCTCACTTCGGGATAAGGGGTTGGGGGATGAGGTTTATCTTATCCACATAAACATTCTTTTAAACCGTATCTTCTTTAATCCTGAGGCTTCCTTATCGACTGAGAGCCAGATGAATTTCGGCTTGCCGACAATATGATCCTCCGGCACGAACCCCCAATACCTTGAATCGGCTGAATTATGCCTGTTGTCCCCCATCATGAAATAATAATTCATTCTAAAGGTATAGCTGTCGGCCGGCTTGTTATTAATATAGATTGTCTTCCCCTCGACGCGAAGGTCGTTGTTCTCATAAACATCAATGATGCGGTCATACAGACAAAGATTCGACGTGTCGAGCTTTACAGTTGATCCTTTGGTTGGTACCCACAGGGGGCCATAATTATCCTCATTCCATCCGTATGTCCTGCTGTAGGGGAATATATGCGGCGCAAATTCACCTGGTTTTGATAAAAGGGGTGCAAGTTCCGTTACGTTTGTAAATTTCGAGATCGCTGAAGCCATTACCCTGGTCAGCGGGAGGATATATGCTGACCCGGAGATTACATTCTGGTCGGATCTCGATACACCAAGCCGTTCAAAAGCTTTCGGATTAATATTAGTTCCGTTTGTTGCCACAACATAATTCATTTGCTGTGTAGGCCTTTCAGGCACTTCCTTCCTGTTTACATAAACTGTTGCATTCCTGATCACAAGGCTATCTCCGGGAATGCAGATGCAACGCTTTATATAGTTATCACGCCTGTCAACAGGCCGGTAAATTATCGTGAACCTGTTCCATACCTCCTTCCTGGCCTGTCCCATATAATACGACAGGGGCTTTGTTGTCTTGCTGCCATAGCTGTCGCTTTGCATTAATTCCCTTGCAGTCCTTCTGACAATCTCATAATAGCTCGTGGACTGTTCCTCGAGAGCAACGGTGTCTCCCTCGGGGAAGTTAAACACAATTGCATCACCGTTTTCCACCCTGCCCAGTCCTTTAAGCCTCTTATAGGGCCACTTCACAAGATTTGACCATGATCTTCCCTTTATTATCGGCATTGTATGCTGGGTAAAAGGGAATGCAATGGGTGTGTTCGGCATTCTCGGCCCGTATGCGAGCTTGCTTACAAAAAGATGGTCGCCGATGAGAAGCGATTTTTCCATCGATCCGGTTGGAATACGGTAGTTCTGAAAAAGAAAAATATTGATAAGGGTTACAGTGACAACTGCAAAAATCAGGGCATCAAGCCATTCGATAAATGTGCTGTTTTTACGGTCCCTTCTCTTCCAGAAAGCCCAGTTGACCTTTTTTGTAACGTAAATATCAAAGATGATTCCCAGGCCGAGAAGAAGCCAGTAATTGCCGATCCAGATGACGACAATCAGATAAAGGACAGCAACTATCCCGAACCTTATGTATCTGGCCTTCATTAAATCTGTCATGATTGATTTTTAAGATACCGGTAAAAGTATAAATAATAATCAAAATCCAAGTACATCATTCATCGTGAATACCCCTTTCCTGTTTTGAAGGAACTCAGCAGCCACGACAGCTCCGGTTGCCAGCCCCTTCCTGCTTTTGGATTCATGCCTGAGGGTCAATATGTCGATATCCGAATCCCATGTAACAATGTGGATCCCGGGAACTGCACCTTCCCTGACAGCACGGATCGGCACCTTATTCTCAGTAGCATCTTTTTCAAATGCCCAGCCTCCGTAGGTAGTATTCTGACCAGAAATACCTCTTGCGAGAGCAATTGCAGTGCCGCTTGGGGCATCAAGCTTTTTTACATGATGTATTTCCTCAATAAATGGCTTATATTCAGGATATTTCGCAAGATATTTTGCCAGTTCAGAGTTGAGCCTGAAAAGGATGTTCACTCCGATACTGAAGTTTGAGGAATGTATAAATGCTGAATTATATTGTTTGCAAATGCTCACTGCTTTCTCATAATCCCTGAGCCAGCCGGTGGTCCCGGAAACTACTCTTGTTCCATAACTCAGGCATTTTGAGACGTTTCCGAAAGCCGAATCAGGATTTGTAAATTCAATGGCAACATCAGCACTTTTCATGCTGGATTCATTCAGGTCCGACAGATTTTCCTGATCTATGATAAGGTTTATCTTATGTCCACGGTTAATTGCAACTGATTCTATCTCATGGCCCATTCGGCCATAACCTATAATTGCGATGTTCATTTCCGGAAGTTTTTGCGAAATTAGATTTTTTTAATTTGCTGATTCTAAACAAAATCACAAAATTTCTTAACAGGTAGTTAAATTAGCTCTCCGTGCTGCCCGGGAGATTCCTCCCTGAGGCTCGGAATGACAGGTTCTCTCTGGATTATAAAGATGAGTGATAAGATGCCCAATTAATTCCTATATTTCCAGCTCATATTGTCCCAAATATCTTAACCTGATGAACCTGTTAATGTCATTATTAGTCATGATTAGCCTTGCATCATGTGCCGGAAAAGAGAAAGCAGATCTCATAATAATAAACGGGAAAGTTCTTACAATCGATAAGGATAATCCAATGGCAGAAGCTGTTGCCGTTAAAGGTGAGAAAATCATTGCTGTTGGTTCAAACCGGAAAATTTCAGGTTTTGCTGAGAAAGGGGTAACAAAAGTAATAGATGCCAGGGGGAGGCTTGTTGTCCCGGGATTCAATGATGCCCATGTCCATTTCGGACCGCTCGATCCTGATTTTATCGAGCTCAGATACACAACTGATCCATCAGTGATAACTGAAAAAGTTGCGGCTCAGGTGAAAAAATCCAGGCCTGGTCAGTTAATCAGGGGCGGGCATTGGGTGCATGAGATGTTTATCGACAAAAAATGGCCTTCAAAAGAGCTGATTGACAAGGTTTCCCCTGATAATCCCGTACTGCTTGAACGTGCTGACGGCCATTCGGTGCTTGTCAACAGTTATGTCCTCAAAATGTCGGTAATTACCAGAGAAACCAGGGATCCTTTCGGGGGTGAAATTCAAAGAGATCCGGTTACCGGGGAACCGACAGGAATCCTCAAGGATGCTGCTATGGACCTCATCAAAACGGGTTTTGCGGGAGCCAGAAGAAGTGCAGAGGAAGAAAAAGAAAGAACGTGGCACGGATACCTCCTTGCTATGAAGGAAGCCCGGGAATATGGCGTAACAAGCCTTCAGAATGCGGGCAGTGCCGACTTTGAAGCTTATGTAAAGCTGCAAAAGGAGGGCCAGCTTACAAGCAGAATTGATATTGGTGCACCTCTGACCGGCGATACTGCAGTCCTGCTCGGGTATAAGGAGACGGAGAAGAAATATCCCAGGAATGGTGACTGGATACGGTTTGGTTATCTCAAGGCTTTCTCTGATGGTTCCATGGGTTCTTCAACCGCTCTGATGTTTGAGCCGTATACTGATAATCCTTCCAGTTCAGGGCTGGCAATGTGGCCTTATGAGCAACTTGAAAAAATGGTGGTGACCGCCGATAAGATGGGATTTCAGATTGGTATTCACGCTATCGGGGATAAAGCCAACAACTGGGTGCTAAATGCCTTTGAAAAGGCAATTGAGATTAACGGGAAGCGCGACAGCCGGCACCGTGATGAACATACACAGACGGTTCAGCTTTCAGATATACCGCGATTTGCCAGGCTTGGGGTAATACCATCAATGCAACCAACACATTGCATTTCTGATAAACTTTTCTATGAGAAAAGGGTTGGATATGAGAGGTGTAAAGGCACCTATGCATGGCGGAGCCTGATTAATGCCGGATCAATGCTCGCTTTCGGAACCGATTACCAGGTTGAACCTCTTAATCCCATGGAAGGGCTGTATGCTGCTGTTACAAGAAAAGACAGGCTTGGTGAAGAGGGTCAGGGCTGGTTCCCTGAACAGAAGCTTACAATGGAAGAAGCTATAAAATATTATACTCTCGGTTCCGCGCATGCTCAGTTCATGGATGACCGCAAAGGAATGCTGAAGACAGGATATCTGGCTGACATTGTAATTGTCGACAGGGACCTTCTGACAATCCCCGGGAACGAAATCATGAAAACAAAGGTTGATTATACAATTGTTGGGGGAAAGGTGGTTTATGAGTCAGGAAAGTAGTTGCGGGGTTGTGCTGTTGTGCAGGCTCTGCAGTTGTGGTAGTTCGATCAATAAACAACCTTCATAACCTGCATAACTTTTTTGCTATTTATCGAGTGAGGTAAGAATTCGCAATGCCTCTTCCCTTGAACTGCCGCAAAACTCCGGCTCAGCTTTGAAATCGGAACAAACCTTTGGCTTTTGAGCAGTATTGTAAATAGCACACCTGTAATCCTCACTCAGATGGATGCACCTTACACCGGCAGGCTTTCCGCCAGGCATTCCCGGTATGGTCGACGATATCGATAAAGCAATGCAGCATGCACCGCAATTCTCCCTGCATTCCATAATATAAATTTATCGTTTATATTCCGAAAACTGCCAATAGAAGCCGTTTTTTCTTAACTATAAATGTCCAAATTCTGGACACCGTATGTAAGGGATTTTTACAATTCGCAAAAAACCAAAAAAAGCATATTTCTGATTTAATGATAATTACGAATCATGGCACACCATTTGGTTTATTTTAAGAAAACTTCTCCAATTGAAATGAAAAGGATCACCCTGACAATTATTTCCTTTTTTATTATATGCTCCCGGGAATTACCTGCACAGACAAAAGCCTGGACCCTGGAAGATTGTATAAATTATGCTGTGGAAAACAATATTCAGCTTCAGAGGCAGAAGCTCCTGACAAATGAAGCTGAGGTCGACCTGACCAAGGCAAGGTTGAGCACGCTGCCATCACTGAATTTAGGTTCTGATGCAAGCATAAGGTTTGGACGGTCAGTCGATCCTGTTACGAACCTTATAACATTCAAGCAGAACATAAGCAACTCCTTTTCTCTGAATTCTTCGTTCCAGCTATTCAGCGGATTCGCCGGCCTCAATACCATTTCGGCCAGCAAGTTCATGCTTAAAGCCGGAATTGAGTCGGAAAAAGTCGCAAGAAATACCCTCATTATTAATATACTGGGCGCTTACTATCAGGTACTTTATGCAAAAGGGCTCGAGAATGCGGCTAAAAAGCAGCTGGATCTTTCAGAAAAACAGCTCTTCAGGATTGAAAAGACTGTTGAAACAGGCAGGGAACCCGTAGCAAGGAAATATGAGATGGAAAGCAGGGCATCGGACGACAGGCTCTCATTCACCGTTGCAAGGAACAATGCAAGCAAAGCTGTCACCAGCCTTAAACAACTCCTTCAGCTTGAACCCGGGACCGAGTTTGATGTTCTTATGCCGGAACTTGAAGACACACTCATCCCAGATGTCAGATACAATACTGACAGTGTTTATAATATTGCTTCTCAAACACTTCCTCGTCTGAAAGCAATAAACTATGAACTGATGGCATCAAGGAAACAGGTTGCAGCCGCATGGGGAGGTTTCTTTCCAAGTATACAGGCGGGAGGATCGCTCTTCACGGGCTTCTACAAAGTCATAGGAGAAGGAGTCGGGGATCAGGCTTCCTTCTCAAGTCAGCTGAAAAACAACAACAGCCAGGCTCTTGGTGTTTCACTTAATATTCCGCTGTTCAACAACTATACTGCAGGAAGGAACTTAAGGATGGCAAGGCTCAGGAAGCAGGATAATGAGCTTAAATTGCAGCTTGAGAAAAATGCCCTTTATACTGAGATCGAGAATGCCTGTCTTGATTACAACCGTGGAAAGGACGAATACTCTGCTGCTGCATCCAATCTTGAATACAATAAAAAATCATTCGATGCTGTGGAGAAAAAGTTTGAGGCAGGAATAATTGATGTAATAGAATATTCAACAGCAAAGACTACTCTTTTCAGGGCTCAGACTGAAGAATTAAGAACAAAGCTACAGCTGATTATAAGGCAGCTGACCATCCAGTTCTACACGACCGGAGAATATGAAAAACTAATCAATAAGTAATACAGGTTGGCGGATGTTTATCTGCAACAAGTAACAAGCAACAAGCAACCAGTAACCAGCAATTATAATATTCAAATACAGAAACAGAATCAAATATGGATACTCCTGTTGAAAAAATGGATAAACCTATCCCAAAGAAAAAAGGCCTTCAAAAAAAGCATATCGTCTGGATTCTATTGGGACTTGCGATAGTGGTATTGTTTTACATGGCTTTTTTCTCTGACAGGACTTCAACCTACAAGGTGGAAAAAGACAAACTGATTATTGAAACGGTTATCAAGGATCAGTTCAATGACTATATCACTGTCACAGGGAATGTCGAACCTATAACTACGATTTTCCTTGATGCCCAGGAGGGCGGAAGGGTCGAGGAAAAGCTGCTTGAAGAGGGTGCGATGGTAAAGAAAGGTGATATAATACTGAAACTCTCCAATCCGGATCTTTATCTGAACATACTTAACAGTGAGGCCCAGCTGGCTGAAAAGGAAAACTTTCTGAGGAGTACCCTGATCACCATGGAGCAGGAAAGGCTGGCAATAAAAAGGGAACTTGTGACACTTAAATATGATATTGAAAGGAAACAGCGCGTATTCGAACAAAA
>JAUZNW010000240.1 GCA_030706785.1 Bacteroidota bacterium
ATTAAAATTTTTGACTAGGTTTCTGTATAAAGTGTGCAGGTCGGCCCTTTGACCGAAATTTTTGGCCAAGTGAAACTCTCGACAAAATTGCGAAATAACCCGGAGCGAACCAGTCTCGGTTTTGGGTGAAATTAAATCATGCAAAAGGGCTGGCTTACAAGAACATTCAAGGGTGACCGTGTCATTTGGGCACTGGTGGTGGTCTTTATGATCTACTCACTCCTTGCTGTTTACAGCTCTTCAGTCAGCGTGGCATACATTAAACATGGGGGGAATACAACTTACTTCCTGAGAAGCCAGTTCTTCATGCTCCTGCTCAGTCTGGGTATTATCACTGTTGTCCATTATCTGCCTTACAGGATATACTATAAGATGTCAGGACTGATACTACTGTTTTCGGTGGGCCTGCTCATCCTGACCTTTGCTATCGGAGCAAGGGTGAATGAAGCTGTAAGAACGATAGCGATTCCCGGCACCGGATTCAGAATCCAGACTTCCGATATCGCGAAAGTGGCGCTGGTCATTTATCTGGCCCGTGCCCTTTCACAGTTCCAAAGCGATCTGAATAATTTCATACTGGTTACCAAGTATTTCATGTTCCCGGTTGCCGTGATCTGCGCACTTATAATGCCGGAGAACCTTTCCACTGCCTTGATGGTGTTCGGCATCAGCCTGACGATCATGTTCATAGGAAGGGTACCTCTGAAATACCTGATAGCATATATAGGTATTGCAGTTGTCGGGGTTGTCATGTTTGCACTGGTGCTCGGCGTGGTGTCGAAACAGAATAGGGTTGATGTATGGAAGACAAGAATAGAGAATTTCTTTTCGGGAAAGGAGGATGAGGATGCAGATTACCAGTCAAACCAGGCCAAAATTGCTATCTCCACGGGCGGACTTTTCGGCAAAGCACCTGGAAAGAGTGCCCAGAGAAACATGCTTCCCCAATCTAATTCAGACTTTATTTTCGCAATTATAATCGAGGAATACGGGCTTCTTTTCGGAGCTATCCCGCTTATACTTGCATATATGATATTGCTCTTCAGGGGCATAACGATCGTAAAAAAATGTGAAACTGCCTTTCCTGCCTACCTGGTAATAGGACTCATTGTGATGATCACGATTCAGGCTATGATTAATATGCTGGTTGCCGTTGGATTATTTCCTGTGACGGGACAAACACTGCCTATGGTAAGCTGGGGAAGGACATCAGTGCTGGTCGTAAGTTTTTCAATTGGAGCTATCCTCAGCGTAAGCAGGGTTGTGAATGCCAGGATCAGACAGGAAGAGCTTCCGGAGGAGGAAAGAACTGATGAGGGAGAAAAGATATATGGAACCTCAAAGGCGTAAAAAAGTGATTATAAGCGGAGGAGGACCGGGAGGACATATCTTCCCGGCTATCTCCATTGCCAATGCCCTTCGGAAGATTGACCCTGATACCGATATTCTTTTCGTTGGTGCGGAAGGAAGGATGGAGATGGAAAAGGTCCCGGCTGCCGGCTACAGGATCGTCGGATTACCAGTGGCCGGAATAAATCGTAAAAACATTCTGAAGAACTTCTCAGTTCTGATCAGGCTCATGAAAAGCCTGGGAATAGCCAGAAGGACAATCAGGGAATTCAATCCGGATGTCGTTGTGGGAGTAGGAGGGTATGCCAGCGGACCGGTGTTAAGACAATCGGCTAAAATGAGGATCCCGATCCTTATCCAGGAACAGAATGGTTATGCAGGTGTCACAAACAAACTTATTGCGGATAAGGCATCAGTGATCTGTGTTGCGTACGACGGCATGGAAAAATATTTCCCGGCCGGAAAAATCATAAAGACCGGCAATCCTGTACGTCAGAATTTTGACAATCTGAAGGATATACGTAAGGAGGCCCTTCAGTTTTTCAGGCTCAAGGAAGGCAGGACTGTCATACTAATCCTTGGAGGATCACTTGGAGCTGAAAGTATAAACAGGTGCCTGTCAGGGAATATCTCAGCTATGGAAGCTTCAGGTTGCCAGTGGTTATGGCAGACCGGCAGGCTTTATTATGAAAAAATCACAAAAGAGACTGCCGGCAGGATCAGTGAGAATATTTCAGTTGTTGCATTCATCGACAGGATGGATTATGCGTTTGCTGCAGCCGATGTAATTGTCTCAAGGGCCGGAGCCGGAACGATCTCTGAATTATGCCTTGTGGGGAAGCCGGTCATTCTGATCCCGTCACCCAATGTTGCCGAGGATCACCAGACAAAAAACGCAATGGCGCTTACCGTCAGGGATGCAGCTGTTATGATTCCTGATGATAAGGTGGGAAACAAACTTGTGAACGAAGCTGTAAATCTGGCAGCAGACGAAAAGAGGAGAATTATGCTGTCGGATAACATATCGAAAATGGCCGAGCGCGATGCTGATATCCGCATAGCCCGCGAGATTTTAAAACTAATCGGGAAATGACTGATTTCAAGGACATACAGGGATTCTATTTCATAGGGATCGGCGGTATCGGGATGAGCGCCCTGGCAAAATATTTCCTTGAAGGAGGCTTTATAGTGGCCGGTTACGACAGGACGGAGAGTAGCCTTACCAGGAGCCTTTCAGGGAAGGGATGCAACATTTCATATACAGACAGTATCGAAACACTTCCTGAACAGTTCAGATTTCCTGTGGATAAAAATAGGATTCTCATAGTCTATACCCCGGCAATACCAATTGAAAGCCCGATCTATTCATTTTTCCGCAACAACGGCTTCCGAATGCACAAAAGATCGGAAATACTTGGCATTGTTTCTTCGCATACGGATACACTTGCAGTTGCGGGCACACATGGAAAGACGACTGTCTCGACAATGACCGCCCATCTGCTCAGGCAATCCCATGTTGACTGCTCCGCTTTCCTTGGAGGCATTTCGAAAAACTACAATACGAACCTTCTTACCGGTCGTGGCCGGTATACAGTCATGGAAGCCGATGAGTTCGACAGATCATTCCACAAGCTCAAGCCTCTTATGGCGGTTGTCACTGCAGTTGATCCTGATCACCTTGATATTTATGGCGACCACAAGACTATGATAGAAGCCTACAACATATTCTGTTCAAAGATCAGAAAGGGAGGCAAGCTGTTTATAAATAAGAAGATAACCAAATATATCAGAGTCCCTTCCGGAGTTATGTGTTACACTTACGGAACTGAAGAAGGATCAGATTACAGGGCATTTAAGATAAAACACAATCACGATTATTACAGATTCGATCTTAAGACACCAGGTGAGATTTTAAATGACCTTCATTTCCCTTTCCCCGGAATCATCAATATCGAGAACCTGACAGTGGCCATGGCAGTCGCAATGAATTGTGGAGTGACTGAAGGTGAGATCAGGAAAGCGATCATCCAGTTCCAGGGAGTCATGAGAAGGTTCGACATAAGGATCAATCTTCCCGGAATTGCATATATAGATGATTATGCACATCATCCTGAAGAGATCAGGGCATTCATAAACTCAGTAAGAGAGTATTTTGCAGGACGACGGATCACCGGGATATTCCAGCCGCACCTTTTCTCAAGGACAAACGATCATGCAGAAGGATTTGCGGAAGTCCTCG
>JAUZNW010000241.1 GCA_030706785.1 Bacteroidota bacterium
AAGACCTTTGCAAAAACAAAATGCCCGAATTCATGCACTATCACAATGACAGACAGGCTCATTATAAATTGTAATATCTTGATCAGGATCGTCATCGCTTCTTAATAAATTTTTTGATGTTGTCTGAGGCTATTCCCTTTGCCATGTTGTTGGTTGTTTCAAGGAAGCCAAGTCCCGGAGATGCCAGGTACTCGGTTTTTTCCATCGTGTATTCAACAAGATCAGACATCTGCAGAAAGCCTATCTTCCCTGCGAGAAATGCATTCACAGCTACTTCATTCGCAGCATTCATTATACATGGCATATTGCCGCCCATCTTTAATGCATGATATGCCAGGGCAAGGTTACGGAACCTTTCAAGATCCGGATCAAAGAAAGTCAGGGTCTGACACTTTTTGAAGTCTAGCTTCGGAAGATCAGACGGAAATCTGTCGGGGTAGGTTAAAGCATACAGAATAGGGATTCTCATATCAGGCATTCCCATCTGGGCTTTTGTGGACCCGTCGGCGAAATGCACCATGGAATGAATAATAGACTGCGGGTGAACTATGACTTTGATCTGGTCGGGAGTAAGGTCAAAAAGCCATTTTGCCTCGATAACCTCGAGACCCTTGTTCATCAGCGATGCTGAATCGACCGTCACCTTGTTTCCCATCTCCCAGTTCGGATGTTTGAGGGCTTCATGCGGTTTTACCTTCTCAAGCATTTCCCTTGTAAAATTCAGGAAGGGTCCGCCCGAAGCTGTAAGAGTTATTGTGTCAATCGGGTTGCCCGATTCCCCTGTCAGACACTGGAATATGGCAGAATGTTCAGAATCGACCGGAATAATTCTGCTTCCTGATTCCTTTATAAGCTTCCTGATAATTTCACCGGCAACCACAAGGGTCTCCTTATTTGCCAGTGCGATCTTCTTTCCGGCTCTGATCGCAGCTATAGTGGGTTTTAATCCTGAATAGCCAACCATTGCTGCAACCACTATATCGATATTTGAGGCAGTTACTACCTGTTCAATTGCATCATCTCCCGCAGATACCCTGACAGGAACATCTTTAAGCGCATCCTTAAGGGTCTGATAATGTGATTTGTTCCCGATTACAACAGTTCCGGGCTTGAATTTAACCGCCTGCTGCGCGAGGAGCTTTGCATTGCTTCCCGCAGTCATAACTTCAACTTTGAAGTCGTCGGGATATTTTTCGATAACATTCAGGGTTTGAGTGCCTATCGATCCGGTTGATCCAAGCAAAGCGATTCTTTTTGGCATGGCACTCCTTATCAGAAGATTATATATTTTTCAGGATCAAGAGGGCTTCCCTTGTACCATATCTCAAAGTGGAGATGAGGCCCTGAGGTGTACAGCTCGCCTGAATTGCCAACTATCGCGATCACTTCCCCCGTCTTTACCATGTCGCCTGTATCCTTGAGCAGGCGTTCATTGTGCTTATAAACCGACACTATGTTGTTTGAATGCTGGATCTCGATCACAAATCCTGTCTCCATTGTCCAGCCTGTGAATATCACGGTACCGTCGAGAGCGGCGCTTACAGGGGAATCAGGTTTTGTGACAATATCTGTCCCGTAATGTCTTGCACGCGGATCGTATTTCCCTGACACAATGCCTTTCACCGGGGGAAAGAAATGGAGTGCAGCCGGACTGGTAACTGCCTCCGGTGATAATGTCCCGGGCGACAGGTTAAACCTGTCATCCTTTTCAACCTGGGACCGGAGAGCTGAATCTTCAGGAAAAGTCTTGAAAGTGATGGCTTGATACTTTTTGGTTGTATCCTGAAGTGAAAAAGCTTCAACAGGCTGATTTCCTGAAATGATTGCACTCAGGTTTGAGAAATATTTATCCCGCAGCGCGAGTTCCCTCTCGAGCGAATCGAGCCGGATTGCGCTCAGCAATATGTTGCGCCGCATTGTGACGTCGGGGTATCCCGGAATAAATTCCCTCAGGTTTGTGAACGCGATCAGTGAAACGGTTGCCCCTATGAAAAATAAAACCAGGCAGGTTATAAGAAGGAATGCATTATACTGTGTAAGCTTTATTCGCCAGATCTCCTCGAAGGTGGTATCGTTAGTGACAGAGAACCTGTATTTATCCCGCCAGTTGCTTTTTTTCTTTTCGTTCTTAGGCATGCTTTAACAAGAAGTTAGCTGGAATGCAAAGATAATAATAATCGGTGACCGGCAACTGGCTTACAGCAACCGGTTGCAGGCAGGAAAAAGCTATTTAAAACCTCCCGGTAGCCTGTAGCCGGCCGCCATTAAATTACCTTCACCGGTTTGTCCTCGCTCTGCCAGAGGCCATGCTTTGTGCAGACCGACATTGCCGAAAGGTTCATTGATACTTCAGGGGCAACTATATAGAAGTCTACCTCAAAATGTGAAGGCTGGTTTCCGTATACACCGGCAGTATATCGTGCCTCGGCAAGGAGGGTTTCTCTGTTCCACAGCTGGATCATGCTTATGAAATGGTCGTGCTCGTCAGGATGTGTATATTCCTCACCTATTCTGACCTTTACCTCAAATTTCTCGCCTCTGTTCACCTGGTCGGGGCATATCACGTGAGGCATATGCCTGTCGAGGTAATCGCGTTTGATTTCTTTCTCTTCTTTTTCAATTTCCTGGGCCTTAAATACTCTGGGCATGGTGGTTATTGTTGATTATTATTTCTAAATATCTCAATAAAAGTCGATGTTCATAGTGTGATGAGTATAATCATTCAGTCTTGCAGTCTTGCGGTCTTGCGGTTGTGCGGTCATGCGGTTGTGCGGTTTTGTGGTTTTGTGGTTTTCATGTACTCACCTTCTGTCCCTCTCTTCCCGCAAGGCGGGATTTCCTTACTTCGTTCGTCAAACTTCATAAAGAGGGGTGACTTCTTTTCATTAATTTAGTCCTGTCTGACAAAAACTCATCACCCTTCCACACCTTCCGTCTTCCGTCTCCGATCTTCCGACAAACATACTAATTAATCCTAAAAAACAGTTTATTCTTGGTTTATTGTGGTTTAAATATTACATTTGCATCCTGAAACTGCGGGGTGGTCCCGCCATCGGCGGGACGTTGGGCTCATATCCACCGGCTGGCGGACAGAGGTTCGAGAAAGTTCTTTTAAAATATATTGCGGGGTGGAGCAGTGGTAGCTCGTTGGGCTCATAACCCAAAGGTCGGAGGTTCGAATCCTCCCTCCGCTACAAAGAAAAGCCCTGTCAGCCGAAAGGCTGACGGGGTTTTTTATTTTTAACCCGACCTGAGCTTGCTCAAGGGAGGGATAAAAATAAAAAAACCCAGCAGACGCCGCAGGCGGATGCAGGGCTTTTTCTTTGCAGAAGTTCCTCCTATGAGGATCATGAGCGAAGCAAATAATCCTCATTCTCATGAACTCACCCCCAACCCCCCAAGGGGGGCTTAAAATTCGTTTACTCTAATGACTTATTGTTACAACTAAATATTTACGATGAGTAGTGGTGCAAGGCTTTTTCGTTGTTAAGCACCCCCAAGAGGATCGCGAGCAAAG
>JAUZNW010000242.1 GCA_030706785.1 Bacteroidota bacterium
GCTTTGTCATACTCTTTTACCATAACGTATATCTGAGCCAGGTCAACCGACCTGTCAGCTATACGAAACACGTGTTTCCCGCAGGAATTCACTGCGGTTTCTCCCCACTTGACAGCATTTAACCGGTCGTTCAAACCTGCTGCTGCTATTCCTTTAAGGCTCAGAGACTCAAAATCCTTTGGGTTGTCAGCATATTTTTTTGAATAGAATTCGAGTGCAGATAAGTAGTATTGCTTTGCAAAATTCTTATTGTTCAGACAGGTATAAATTTTAGCGAATAGCATTTCCCTTTCACCCTTATCATAAAATTTGGAGGGTTCTATATAGCCGGCAATAAAAAGTGCTTCATTGAATTTTCCATCATACAGGTCGAGATTTATCCTCAGATCCTGGAGCCCATACCCTGAAGTGTAGATGAGGGCTGTATCCATTACAGCCTCAGCTTCAACGGTGTTGCCGTACCTGGCAATTAGTGATTCAATTTTATTATTATATGGACCGGTCCATCTGGGCATTGCCTCAATAGCCTTGTCTTGGTAATAGATAGCAGTATCATACTGGTGCAGATATTGATAAGACAGGCCGATATTCGTAAGGATCAGGGCATCCTGCGGTTTTATTTTACCAACCTGCCGCATCAGCTTCTGGGATTGATCCCATAATCCGTTAGCTCTCAATACAAGAGCAGGGTAATATTTACTTTCCCAGTTGTCAGGTTCCTTTTCACCCGCTTTTAAAAACCATTCAAGTGCTTTATCAAAGTCCTGTACGAAATAGTAATAATAAAATCCTGTAGCAATCCAGCCTTCAGTGAGTTCTCCATCCAATTTCATGGCCTTTTCTGCATCATTCCAGCACTTTATCTTATCCGAATCTGAGGTAAAATGCCCGGTATTACATCCCCACGATCTGGTAATCGACCTTTTAGCATATGCAAGTGCAAAAGTCGAGTCCTCCCTGATAGCTTTATCATAGAACTCTATTGCTTTGTTAAAATTGGCGGAAGCAGTCAGATCCTTGAAGATACTGTCACCTGTTGATACCAGTTCATGTGCATTATGAGCATCATCCTGGCTGTTAGTGCCTTTTACGTAATTCATATAGGCTGCAGCACTTCTGGTTGGTTTATTTCTGATCTTTCTTTTTATTTCAGGAGTAAGATTTACCAGTAAATTACGGGCGATCTGAACAGGGATCTCATTTATTTTTTCCGAGTAAATGTCATTCTCACCCGTGAAAGGAAAGTGATCAGACCACACAACTTTGTCTTTTTTCGCGCTGATTAGATCCACGCTTAAGAGGATATGATTCCTGGTCCTGGAAAGTTCTCCCCTTACCAGGAAAAACACCTTCAGCCTTCTTGCAATTTCAGAATTGGATTTTTTATTAACCCTGTATTCCATCACTGCACTTCTCTGACGTACTGTAAACTCACCGATTTTATGCAATTCAGATATAATAATTGATTCCAGTACTTCGCCTATATCCGAAAGCTCTTTATCGGAAGAGTAATTTTCAAAAGGCAGGACAGCAATAGTTTTTTCGGTCTGCCTTATTTCAGAGGCTTCAATGCTGTTGCTGATGATATTGAAAAGAACAAGTATGATGATGACCAGGACACTTATCAGTGTGGCACTTTTCCATCGCCTTAGCTCTTTCTGAACAGGTGGGCTCTTTACCTGGTTTAAAGGCTTAGTCCTTTCTATTTTACCCGGAGATATGTCATAAAACCATGAAAGAATCGCGGAGACCGGGAATCCGACTGCTAATATTATAATCACAACAGTAGTCGTCCAGTCAGGAAGAAACAAAGCTGTTTGGAGCGTTGGGACTAGCTGAATAATTGTGAAAGCAGCTGCTGCATATACAACAAGGACCCTGTCTGTCTTGCGATGCTTTAGTTCGAGCCAGAATCTGGAGAATCTATCGGAACCCATGGGCATTTTCTCTGACAGATATTATTAAAAATTATAAAGTTACGCCAGGGAAAGGTTAAATGCAAAATTTTTTTAGTTGGGAGGCTTCTTGCTGGTTGCTGGTTACTAGTTGCTGTTTGCCAGTTAGTTGTTGACTATCGAAGGACATTCTCAACAACCAGCAACGGGGAATAACTCACCAGCAACTTGGGTCAAACTAAATTTTTGTATCAGGATAGATCACTTCTTTAGCCATTCTTCTACTTTCTCGGGGCTCAATCCGGCCAGGCCAAGCTTGTTCTTTTTATTGAATCCGTTAAGGTCATTGGCGAGCCTTCCCGCTTTCTCAACTTCATTAAGCTTAGCGATAGTCGTGTAACCGAGTTTCTTAAGTGGCTCTATCCATTCTTCGGGAATACCCATATCGAGATATTCCTCCTTACTGCTCTCAATCACAGGTTTCTGAATCAGAGGTCTCATTTGAGGGAAAAGAAGGACATCCTGAATAGATGGCTGATTGGTCAGAAGCATTGTAAGCCTGTCAATTCCGATACCCATTCCAGAAGTTGGAGGCATCCCGTACTCAAGGGCTCTGACAAAATCAAGATCGATGAACATGGCTTCATCATCACCCTTTTCAGAGAGCCTTAGCTGATCCTGGAACCTTTCAAGCTGGTCGATCGGGTCATTCAGCTCGGAGTATGCGTTCGCGATCTCCTTGCCGTTTATCATCAGTTCAAACCTTTCAACAAGGCCGGCTTTGCTTCGATGCTTTTTGGTCAGCGGCGAGGTTTCGACGGGATAATCGATTATGAATGTTGGTTGTATATAATGATGTTCGCACTTTTCTCCGAAGATCGCATCGATAAGCTTTCCCTTACCCATCTGAGGAGTATGTACAACACCTAGTCTGTCGCAGGTCTTTCTAAGTTCATCTTCATCCAGACCTGAAATGTCGACTCCGGTATATTCCATGATCGAGTCGAGCATACTGATCCGCTTATAAGGAGGATTAAGATTTATTACATTGTCTCCATAAACAATTTCTGTCTTACCATGAAGATCCATTACGGCTTTCCTGACGATCTCCTCGGTGAAGGTCATCATCCAGTTGTAATCCTTATAAGCTATATAGATCTCCATTACAGTGAATTCCGGATTATGGTTCCGGTCCATTCCCTCATTGCGGAAATCCTTGCCAAACTCATAAACCCCTTCATATCCCCCGACTATTAGTCTTTTGAGATAAAGTTCATTGGCTATCCTCAGGTAAAGCGGCATATCGAGTGCATTGTGGTGTGTTATAAATGGCCTGGCAGCGGCCCCTCCCGGGATCGGCTGAAGTATGGGAGTTTCGACCTCAAGATAACCCCTCGAATTGAACAGCTCGCGCATCGACTGGATAATCCGCGTTCTTTGCCTGAAGACTTCCCTTACCTGAGGATTTACAATAAGGTCAACATATCGCTGGCGATACTTCAGTTCAGGATCGGTAACGGCATCATACACAATCCCATCCTTTTCCTTGACAATGGGAAGTGGTCTGACCGAC
>JAUZNW010000243.1 GCA_030706785.1 Bacteroidota bacterium
TCCAGTTCTCCTTCGTATTCTTTTTGTGTGAGTTTTACTTTTATGAACGATGACCGCTTATCAGCGTAATTACCCGGATTTATCCTGACCTTTTCCACAATGCGGGCTGCGACTTCGGCAGCAGCAGGATTAAAATGTATGTCAGCAATGAGCGGTGTATCGAACCCTGCCCTCTGCAGCTCAGATTTTATGTTTGCCAGGTTTTCAGCCTCCCTGATTCCCGGGGCCGTCAGCCTCACAAAATCAGCACCGGCTTCGATTATCCTTATACATTGTGCTACCGAAGCCCGTGTGTCCAGTGTATCGGTATTGGTCATGGACTGGATGCGAATTTGGTTTGTACCGCCAAGAGGAACAGAACCGATAAAAACCTGGTCAGATATATACATCGCCTATCGCCTATAATACATGATACATACTACTCCTTTTCCCAACTCACCCCATCCTTTGTGTCCTTCAGTACAATTCCCGCCTTCTTCAGCTCGGCCCTGATCATATCTGAAGCTCCGAAATCCTTTCTATCCCTGGCAGCCTTCCGGAGATCAACTATTATCTTAATAAGATCATCAGTAAGTCTTTCATCAACCTTACTATCACTCTCATCCTTCAATCCAAGGATATCGAATATAAGCGTGTTGAAGAGCTTTTGCATGGTCTCAAGGTCACCGCTGCTGATCTTTTCACTGCCATCAGCAACGGAGTTAATGTACTTTATACCGTCGAAAAGGTACGAAAGCATGACCGGAGTGTTAAGGTCGTCATTCAGGGCATCGAAGCATTTATCGCTCAGACCTGCAACGTCGAAATCCGAACTTTCTGAAGGCTTGAGCTTTTTAAGGGTTTCAATACCTTTCATCAGCCTTTGATACCCTTTTTCTGCAGCCTTAAGTGCATCGTTCGAGAAATCGACCGTACTGCGGTAATGTGCCTGAAGAATGAAGAATCTCACTGTTATAGGGCTGTAGGCCTGATCGAGAACCGGATGATTGCCGCTGAAAAGTTGATCGAGGGTTATGAAATTCCCCAGTGACCTTGCCATTTTCTGCCCGTTGATGGTGATCATGTTATTGTGCATCCAGTATCTGACCGATTCTTTTCCCAGGGCTGCAGTTGACTGGGCTATTTCACATTCATGATGCGGGAAACGCAAGTCCATTCCGCCCCCATGAATGTCAAAGACTTCACCAAGATATTTGATACTCATTACAGAGCATTCGAGATGCCAGCCGGGGAAGCCTTCGCTCCACGGTGATGTCCACTTCATCAGGTGTTCAGGAGCAGCCTTTTTCCACAGGGCAAAATCAAAGGAGCTGTGCTTCTCTTCCTGCCCTTCCAGCTCACGCGAGCTTGCCTGGAGCTCCTCAAGCACCCGGCCCGAGAGTTTTCCGTAATTATATTTTTTATTGTAGCTGACGACATCAAAATAGACAGACCCGTTCACAATATAAGCATACCCGTTCTTAATAAGCTGACTTATAAATTCCTGCTGTTCAATTATATGTCCGGATGCTCTCGGCTCGATTGACGGTTTCAGAGTGTTAAGCTGATCCATGTTCCTGTGGAAAGTGTTCATATAGTGCTGGACCACTTCCATTGGTTCCAGATGCTCAAGTCTTGCAGTCTTTTCAATCTTGTCCTCCCCTTCATCTGCATCATTCTCAAGATGTCCCACATCGGTGATATTGCGAACGTATCGTACCTTATAGCCAAGATGCATGAGATAACGGTAAAGCAGGTCAAAGGTGATATTCGGCCTGGCATGGCCGAGATGAGCATCGCTGTAAACTGTCGGACCACAGACATACAGCCCGACAAACGGCGGATGAAGCGGCTTAAAAAGTTCCTTCTGCCTTGAAAGGCTGTTGTAGATGAAAAGGTTGTTTTGCATTTGCAGGATGATATTTGTGACAAAAATAGTTCAGAAAAAGGAAATAACCTCATCCCCTGATCCCTTCTCCCGGAAGGAGAAGGTGGATATTTGCATTTCTGCCAGTTACTTAGTATATTTGGTTTACAAATCAAATATTCCTTCCTGCTGAGGGTGTTTGATTTTTATTAAGAAGGGCGGAGAGATTAGGCTCTGCGAAACCCTGGCAACCAATCCCGTTATATCGGGGGAACGGTGCCAAGACCTAATCCCGGAAAGTCGGGAGATGATAAAAATAAACACAAGGGAAATGAACACATTTCATAAGAAACACGACAACAACATAAACCTTTGTATGCCTATGTGCATGCATTGAGGCAGTTTCAAAGAGTTAGTTTCCATAAAAATTGTCCTCAAACAAAGAAGGCCGTATTTTTGTCAGCTCAAATAAGTTATCTTATATTTTGAAATTAATAAACCGTGAAAAACTCATTAAACGATATCATACAGCAGCGTATTCTCGTCCTCGATGGAGCAATGGGAACGATGATCCAGAAGCATAAGTTTGGCGAGGAGGATTTCCGTGGGGAGAAATTCAAAGATCATCCGAGACCACTGAAAGGCGACAATGACCTGCTGTCGGTCACAAAACCGGAAATCATTCTGGATATACACAGACAATACCTTAAGGCAGGTGCTGACCTGATAACAACCAATACATTCAACGCAAACAGGATCTCCCAGTCTGATTACGGAATGGAAGATCAGGTTTACGAAATGAATTTTCAGTCAGCCAGACTGGCTCTCCGGGCAATCGAGGAATTTGAAGCATCTGGTGAGAAGGGCAGCCATTTTATTGTCGGAACACTCGGACCAACAAACAGGACGGCATCAATGTCATCAGATGTCAATGACCCTGGCTCGCGTTCGGTAACATTCGATCAGCTGGCTGAAGCTTATAAAGAACAGGCGAAAGCATTGGTTGACGGAGGTGCTGACATACTCCTTGTCGAGACGATATTTGATGTTCTTAACGCTAAAGCAGCCTTATTTGGCATAAAGACGCTATTCGACGAAATACGAACTAACTTGCCTGTTATGGTATCAGGCACTATTACTGATGCAAGCGGGAGAACCCTGACAGGACAAACACTTGAAGCCTTTCTAATATCCGTTTCACACTTTCCATTGTTCAGCGTCGGACTGAACTGTGCACTCGGGGCTGAACAGCTCAGGCCGTTTGTTGAGGAATTGTCGGCAAAAGCCGGATTCTGGGTTTCTGCCCATCCAAACGCAGGCCTGCCTAACCAGTTCGGGGAATATGACCAGTCAGCAGAATTCATGTCTGCCATTGCGGAGGACTTTATGAAGGAAGGATGGGTCAACATCATTGGTGGTTGCTGCGGAACAACTCCCCGGCATATAAGGATGATCGCGGAAAAAGCTAAAAAATACCCGCCACGCCGGAAGCCGGAAATCA
>JAUZNW010000244.1 GCA_030706785.1 Bacteroidota bacterium
GTAGCTGCCCTTGAATGGATAAGTGATAACATATCGAATTTTGGCGGAGACCCGAATAAAGTAACCATCATAGGTCAGTCAGGCGGGGGAGGAAAGGTGTGTACCCTGACCGCAATGCCTTCTGCAAAAGGGCTGTTTCACAAAGCCGTAGCCCTTAGCGGATCAGCCCTGAAAGTGGGAGAGAAGAGTAATTCTGAGAAGCTTGCCTTTTACGTTTTAAAAGAAGCAGGTTTAACTCCTTCTCAGATAGATAAATTACAGGAGATGCCTTGGAGAGACTATTATGGAATAGCCAGTAAGGCAAACATGAAATTGAGGGAAGAAACCAAAGAGGCAGGTATGATGAGCGGATTTAATCCTGTAGCAGACGGAACCTATGTAACACAGCACCCCTTCTTTCCGGAGGCTTCGGATTTAGCCTCGGATATTCCTATGATAGTTTGCAGCACATTCTATGAAAGATCTCCGAGTGCATTTGACTCTTCTTTTGAAGACATCTCACTTGACAAAGCAAAAGAGCTTTCTAAAACGACGAGAGGATTCGGACCTGTACTGGGGGATAATGGTCCTGCTATCATTGAAGCATACGCAAAGAGTTTTCCGGACAGGAAGCCGATTGAAATTCTGGCAATGGTACTGAGCAGCAGAAAGAACGCGATAGAATTATGCAATGTAAAAGCCAGACAGGTAGCCCCCGTATTCCTGGCATGGTTCGGCTGGAATCCTCCTGTATTTGATGGCAGGTTAAGAGCTTTTCATACAATGGATATTTCATTCTGGTTTTATAATACAGATATTCAGATATCTCATACCGGAGGTGGAGCACGTCCCCGGAATCTGGCAGCAAAAATGTCAGGCTCACTTGCTCAATTCATGAAGACCGGAGATCCAAACGGAGGAGGATTGCCAAAGTGGCCAAGGTATACTGCCGAAAATGGCGAAACCATGATTTTGGATGATGTCAGTGAGGTAAAGAATGATCCTGACAGGGAAGCAAGGAAAGCTTTACCATAACAATAAATGAATGAATTTATCAAAGCTAAATTTCAATGGAACAATGAATTATTAAAACAATTAAATATGAAAAAAATCTTTACAGCATTTCTTATTCTTTTAATTTATTCGGGATTTCATACAGATCTTTCAGGACAGAATATTGACAGGTTACAAAGGAGTATTCCCGAACAGGAAGGAGTTTCATCAGCCGGGATAATTGACTTTTTAAATGCGATTGATACAGGTCGTCAGGAAATTCATAGTTTCATGTTCCTGAGGCATGGTAAAGTGATAGCTGAAGGTTGGTGGGATCCTTATGGTCCTGAATATAAGCATTTGTTGTACTCAGCTAGCAAAACTTTCACTGCAACAGCAATAGGACTTGCTGTTTCAGAAAACAGATTAAAGCTGTCTGATAAAGTAGTTTCCTTCTTTCCGTATTCCATGCCCGATACAATTGGTAATAATATGAAGGAACTTACCGTCGAGAACCTGTTAACCATGTCGGTAGGTCAGGATCCTGCTGCCATGGGAGCAGGCGCTGAGGAGGACTGGATCACGGCATTTCTTAATAACGAACCGGTCCATAAACCAGGTACGATCTTCAAGTACAATAACATGGCAACTTTTATGCTTTCGGCCCTTATCCAGCAGGTTACCGGTGAGACGCTTTTTGACTACCTCAAGCCAAGGATTTTCGATCCCTTAAATATCCACGGTATTGACTGGGATAAGAATCCCCAGGGAATTAATCTGGGCATGATAGGATTAAGGCTCCGTACGGAGGACCTGGCAAAATTCGGGCAGTTACTTATGCAGAACGGAAAATGGAACAACAGACAACTTATTCCTGAGACCTGGGTGAAAGAAGCCACCTCATTTAAAATTGAAAGTAATGATCCTTCAAATAAAACGCCAAAGGACAGAAATGACTGGGCCCAGGGATATTGTTACCAGATGTGGCGTGGAAGGAACAATAGTGTAAGACTTGATGGAATGGCAGGACAATTCGTGATTTTATTTCCTGATAAGGATGCAATAGTTGTTCTGACCGCTAACGCAAGAAATACTCAGGAAGAACTGAACCTGGTCCATAATTATCTGTTCCCCTCAATAAAATCGGCCAAGGCAATTCCATCAGATCCTGCTCTATATAATGAATTGCAGAAAAAACAATCAGCCCTATGCCTGAAACCTCAGGTTTCTCAGGTGTCAGGAGCCGAAGTTGTGAAGAAAATTTCGGGTAAGGAGTTTATTCTTCAGGATAATGATTATCAGATCCAATCTGTTTATTTTACTTTTAGTAGCAATGTATGCAGTTTTGCCCTTAAGAGGAATAATCAGATATCGGTGATTAAAACGGGTTTTGGGAATTGGAAGATTACTAATTCAAAATCGGCATCCCTCCTGGCTCCTCAACGCAATATGTCATCTAAATCAATTGATGCAAAATATGCAGTCCTTCAGCCATCAATAAAAGTTGGAACTAGTTATTCCTGGACTGATTCCAGCACACTTGAAATAACAGCTCGTTTTGTTGAAGAAAGCCTTGGTTCGCAGGTGATTGTATGTAAGTTTTCGGAAATTAACGGATCCATGGGAGTAACAATCGGTCCAAAATCAGCACCCTTACAGATGGGTTCTCCCGGGAGAACGCAACCTGCAATACAGCTGAGAGGCGTACTTGTGAATATAGAATGAGCAGAATGCCAACTCCAGTCTAAAGCGGAAATGCGGCACTTAATCCTGCAAGCCTGGACTCAGCTTGAAGTGTCCCGCATACAGTTACTAAATGCACCACTGAAATCAGAAAGCCTCATAGAAATATGAGGCTATTCTGTACCCTGAACCTGCCTGCCGGTTGCAGGCGGATAAAAGTTGCAACCCCTGTTTTCATGGAACCCATACAACTCATCCTCAGGATTAGTGAGGTTATGGGAAGTTCCAAAAAAAATGTGAGTGTGAGTGTGAGAGTGAGTCTTGAGGAAAAAGAAACGAGAGTGCTCGCTCTCGTCCCGAATATCTTTGATTTTCGAGGATCCTCGAATAACACAAATTTATCATTTGTGTTATTCGGGACTCTCACTCTCGCTCTTTTTCAGTACCCCCAACGGACAAAAGTTGCAACAATGCAGATGACAGGTTTTACCTCCGTAAATCGGTTACCTGTTGAAAAATATTTGACAAACCTTTTTACAGGTTGTAATTTTGTATCAGACTGCGGTATTGGTTATAATACTGGTGGATATTCCTAATTATTGAATGTTGCTAACATTCAGATTAAACTCTGAATTA
>JAUZNW010000245.1 GCA_030706785.1 Bacteroidota bacterium
GTTATTGTGAAGGAAGCCCAGCTGTTAAAAAAGATCGAGGATCTGCAGTTCTATGTTGAAAAATCCCTTCAGTCAACTATTCTTGTCCTGAATTATAAATACAAGACGCTTGACAAGAGAACAAAGCTACATAAAGTCCTTGAAACACAGGGCCTTTACTTTGAGTCGATGAGGCTGCGCGATTACCAGGTCCCGCCCTGGATAGAGAGGTATCTTATGGCAAAGGGAGTCAGGATCAATCCCGATGCTTCAGCAATGCTTACGGAATACCTTGGTACCGATCTTCATAAGGTGGCAAATGAACTCGACAAGCTTCTCATAACGCTTCCTCAAGGGAAGGCTGTGATCACAACCCAGATCATTGAGAAGAACATCGGCATCAGCAAGGATTATAATAATTTTGAGCTTCAAAAGGCTCTTGGCGAAAAGAACATCCTGAAGGCCAATATGATAGTTCGGTATTTCGCCGACAATCCAAAAGATAACAACATAAATTTCACGATTGCTTCCGTATTCGGTTTCTTTACCAAGCTTCTGACATATCATTATCTCCCTGACAAATCGAAGAACAATGTAGCTGCAACCCTGAAAATAAATCCCTTTTTTGTCAGGGATTATGAAACATCTGCCATGAAGTACAGTGCTGCAAAGACAGTACAGATTATCAGTCTGATAAGGACTTACGATATGAAATCCAAGGGATTCGGAGACCTAAGCACCGAGCCGGGAGAATTGCTGAAGGAGATGGTTTATAAGATATTACATCTATAGAATTTCAGGTACTCAATTCATCTCCGGTGAATCCGGAAAATCAGCCCATACCCTGTATTTGTTTTTAAGCGATTTAAGGAACCTTTTCCAGCTGTCCACTTCCCTGCTGTTCATGATCATATCAGATCTGACCTTTGCGATCACCCATGAGTTCTCTTTTAGCTCCCGCTCGAGCTGACCTGCTGACCAGCCTGAATAACCCAGGAAAAACCTTATCTGTGAGGGTTTTACAGAACCTGATCTGATAAGCTCCCTGATCTTATCAATATCTCCGCCCCAGTAAATATTACCTCCAACATGAACGCTTTTCGGAACTAAAGGGCCAAGATTGTGAAGATAATGAAGTGTATCCGGAGCTACCGGACCGCCCATGTTCAGATTTTCATCCCAGCCTTCAAATCCGGAAACGGCATCTGATATCCTGATATCAAGTTTCTTGTTCAGAATAAAACCGACCGATCCCTTTGGATTATGATCCGTAAGGTAAACAACACTCCTGTTGAAGAAAGTATCCGGCAGAAATGGCTCAGATATCAGTATTTTTCCTTTTTCCGGGATCTTATCCTCAGGAAGGATTGCAAAGAGATCGAGTTCCGGTTTCATAATCTTAAATTCTGAACCAATTTAAGAATTTTAATAATTCGTTTATGTTAAACCTTTTAAATCATTTACAAAAAAACAGTACAATTGTTTACTGAAATTGAATATTGTAATATTTTTGATCCGATTTGTAAATCACAGGAATGCAAAAAAGTACGTTACGGATAACCGGGAACAAAGCTGTCCTGAATATCCGTGAAAGGATGTGTGAGACTCCTGAGGAACTTCTCGGCAGTGAAAAGTTCAGGACAGTTCTCGATCATTGCCTCGCCCGGCTCAAAACAAAAGATTCCCCACTCCTTGGCATTTTTGAAGGAGGCATTGTTGATGGGATTGCCACAGACGACCTGATTAAGACCCTGACGCTTCTGGTAAAATATGAAAGCAATGTTGTTCCTCATATTTTCGCCCGGTCAGTTTTTTTCCTGAAGGATGTTCAGCTTCTTAACAGCTTTGTTGAACACCTATACGACTACTGGCGCCATTTTGACAGGTTCATAATAAATGATTCCGAGGGGGACCGACTTGATAAGCGTCCTTATCGTACTTTCAATGAGACAATTGAGCATCTCACCCACCTTATCCGGACCGTCTATCGTCATATCCAGGAAAATATTACAGGCAGTCATCCCTCCGTTTACAGGCAGGTTCCTGCCGGTGCTGAAATGTCGGTGATATCACTTCCTAAAAGCATAAAATGGGGAGATAAAAAATATGACAAGCTGAATGCAGTTCCGGTAATACGGCAGATTCTAATCTATCCTCCTCTCGTGATTCAGCAAACGATGAACAAGAGAACCGGCCATTTCAAAAAAATCGAGCAGAATCCTGTTGAACTTGCTGAATTGAACTCTGAGGACTGGCTTTGCTTCCCGGCAAAAGTCGGGAAGTTTACTATAATGGTCTATTTCCATTTGGATTTCTTCGAGCTCGGGCTTTCGCTGTGTAACCTGTTTCAGCTTTCCAGTGATTCTGACCTTGAAAAAAAGCCCGATGCAGTATTCATTTATGGTGTTGGTGGAAACAAGCTCGACAGCCTGTGCAAGTACCAGACTGTCTTCTGTCATGACGAAGAAAATTCCCTGTTTGTAGGAGCGATCCCCGACAAGCCTGAATTCGGGTATTTCGGCTATCTCAAAAAAATGATCCTGACTCTTCATAATTCCCTTGTGATGAAAGCCGGCAACATGCCATTTCACGGAGCTATGGTGAAGATCCTGCTCCACGGGAACAAAGAAGCAACGATATTGATGATGGGTGATACCGGTGCAGGGAAGTCCGAAACTCTCGAGGCTTTCAGGGTACTGGCTGAACAACATATCCGCGACCTGAAGATAGTTGCTGATGACATGGGATCGATCGAGCTTGATAGTGCCGGCAATCCCACAGGTTACGGTACTGAGATCGGTGCATTTTTAAGGCTGGATGACCTTCAGCCCGGCTATGCCTATGGCCACCTTGACAGGTCAATAATAATGAATCCAAGCCAGGTCAATGCAAGAATAGTATTTCCCGTTACCTCCTTCGAGACACTTATCCATGGCCATAAAATTAATTATATACTTTATGCCAACAATTATGAGGAGATCGACAGCGATCATCCCGTGATCGAGAGATTTACAACCCCCGAATGGGCTCTCGAGGTGTTCAGGGAAGGAGCAGTCATGAGCAAGGGAACAACTACAACGACCGGGCTGGTTCATTCATATTTTGCCAATATTTTCGGCCCCCCCGAATACAGGGAACTGCACGAACAGATCGTAGAAAAGTATTTCAATGCCTTTTTCAGTAAAGGAATTTTTGTGGGGCAGATGCGGACAAGGCTAGGTATACAGGGATACGAATCCTCGGGCCCCAGGGAGGCCGCTTCGGAACTGCTTAAAATTATCGGATCGGGGCAGAA
>JAUZNW010000246.1 GCA_030706785.1 Bacteroidota bacterium
GGTCCGGCTGCAGCTATAAGTGCCATCGTCACGGTGACAGCCGGAGAGAAAAAGCAGGTACTGACAAATCAGTGGGCAACCTCTTACCTCTCAAATAATGATCCCAGGCTTCATGTCGGTCTGGGAAAGGAAAAAGTAATTGATAAGATGGAAATTAACTGGTCTGACGGCAGTAAGGAAGTACTCAATAAAATTGCCGCTGACAGGTACATTACGATAATGCAGGGAAAAGGAATTGTAAAAGTGCCTTAAGTGCCTGGAGTGCCTGAAGTAACCAGAGTTATGAGTTCTTCAAGTACTTTAGGCACTTTAGCGCACTTTAGCTCACTCAAGGCACTACTGAATAGAAATCAACAAACTTAATCTTATATCTATGAGTAATCAATATCTGAGTAAAGTGGTGGATCTGACGAATCCTGAAAAGAATGTGATCTATAACATGTCCCATGAGGAGGCAGTCGATGTGCTGAGATCGGGGGATGCTGAAGCTGTCCGGAGGATCGACGGACAATTTTCACTGGTTTCAGTAGAGGGGAAAACTGTCAGGATGGCCCGATCAATAGGACGCCCTATGCGCTACTTTATTGCCAAACGTCCTGACGGCCCCAATCTTATCATAGCTGAGCGCATTGATACTATTTATAACTATCTGAAGCAGGAGGGCCTTGAGGATCAGTTCCATCCGTCATATACCAGGATGGTTCCAGCGCATTACATAACCAGGATTGAACTCCTTGGCTGTCCTGACCCTAATCCGGTATACGAACGTTTTTTCAAGCCTGAGCGCAACAGGTTAAATTCCGGCGATCCTGAATCTATTGGCAAACTTTATATCGGTACATTGTACGATGAGATCAGGAAATGGCTGCAGTTCAGGGCTAAATCAGGTCCAGTTGGAGTGGCATTTTCTGCCGGGATCGACAGCGGAAGCGTGTTCCTTCTCACTTATCATGCTCTCAGGGAACTTGGCGAAAGCCCATCAAGACTCAAGGCGTTCACGCTCAGCGTAGATGGTGCCGGTGAAGATCTTATGCAGGCAAGAAGCTTCCTGGGAAAGCTCGGTCTCGATTATTTCCTTGAACCTGTAGAAGCAGATTACTCCATCCTGGACTGGAAGAAAACAGTGAGGATTGTCGAAGACTACAAGCCTCTCGATATTCAGGCTGCAACAATGAACCTGGCATTGGTGGAGGCTGTCAGGTCGAGATACCCTGACTGGAAATATATAATTGAGGGAGACGGCGGCGATGAGAACCTTAAAGACTACCCGATAGAGGAAAATCCTGAACTGACTATAAAGAGCGTTCTTAATAACCTGATGCTTTACCATGAAGGCTGGGGTGTCGATTCGATAAAACATTCTCTTACCTATTCAGGAGGGTTGAGCAGGGGCTATATGCGAACCTATGCTCCGGGCGACAGGCTGGGTTTCGAGGTATTCAGTCCATACACCCTTCCTAATGTTATTGAGATCTCCGAAGGTATTCCATTTATAGACATGACAGGCTGGGATCATAATAAGCTTTATGAGCTTAAAGGTAAGATTGTATCATACGGCATAAAGAAAGTAACCGGAATAACAATGCCTGTATTCCCCAAGAGAAGGTTCCAGCACGGAGCTGCTTCACTGAGCTCATTCAAAAAGCATTTTCCGGGACTTGAAACCGCCTACAGGAAAGAGTTCCTGTCCAACTATGAATGATCTTCATGATCTGATCCTGAATGACCACTGGATAAAGGCAAATCGCGGTAAGAAAAATAGTGTCGATCCACGGAAGCCTTATGCATGGCTTGTGGAAAAGGAGATGATCCCTTCAGGCAGGGTTGAGGATGTCGCCATCATCTTCCTGACCAACCGTGAGTGTCCTTACTGCTGTCTCATGTGCGATCTGTGGAAAAACACAACGGACAATTCCGTTCCTCCTGGAGCAATTGTTGATCAGATCGAATTTGCACTCGAAAACCTTCCTTCCGCCAGGCATCTGAAATTATATAACGGTGGAAGCTTTTTTGACACCGGGGCAATCCCTCCTGAAGATTATGGTAAAATTGCAGAGCTGGTCAGGGATTTCGAAACTGTAATTGTTGAAAGCCATCCAAAACTGATAAATGAAAAATGCCTGGCATTCAGAAAGATGCTTAAGCCGGATCTCCAGGTGGCTATCGGACTGGAAATCTGCGAGCCTGTTTTACTCGGGAAACTGAACAAGCGGATGACCCCTGATGATTTCAGGAGGGCTGTCAGCTTCCTCAGGCAGAGTGGAATAAGTTCAAGAGCATTTATCCTTCTCAGACCTCCGTTCCTTTCAGAGGAAGAAGGCGTTTACTGGGCTGAACGGTCGATCGATTATGCATTCAGCTCAGGAGCTGAATGCTGTACCATTATCCCTGTAAGGGCAGGCAACGGGGCGATGGATATCCTTCATGAAATGGGACTATTCACACCACCATCAATTGTATCGCTGGAAAGAGTTTTGGAATACGGAATAAATCTTAAAGCGGGAAGAGTGTTCGCCGACCTTTGGGACCTGGAGCTATTCTCATGTTGTGATGAATGCTACAGCGAGCGGTACAACAGGCTGTTATCTATGAATCTGAATCAATTTGTACCGTCACCGGTACAATGTACCTGTAGCGGATAAAAAACCTGACATAAACTCATCAGATTAACAAGTGACTAAAGTACTTAGAGTGCCTAGAGTTATGAGTACTTTAAAGACTTTAAGTACTTTAGCTCACTTTAGCTCACTTGTTTAAGGATTTCCTCCATTCCCTCAGACCTGCAAAGGACATTACAAGGTATATCAGGTATAAAACCACCGTCGGATAGAGATCCTTGATTATAAAAAGGGCTGAAGAGACTGAATCTACTACTATCCACAGGAACCAGTGCTCATATATCTTACGCGCCAGCATCCATGTGGCAATTATCGAAAGGGAAGTAATGAATGCATCCCCTGCCGGAACCGGAGAGTCTGTCATCTTCGAAAGGACAAGCCAGATTATGAAGAAAATAATAATGAATACAACAGCCAGTATTACACCGGTTTTTAATTGCAATCTTGTAACCTTTAGTTTTACATCCCCGTCACCCGCTCCCCTCTCTCCGTTCTCCGCTCTTCGCCCTGTGCCCCTCACCCACCAGTACCATCCGAGCACACTTATAACCAGATAGTAACCCTGAAGGCTCATGTCGGCATAAAACTTGCTTGTGAAAAAAACAACTATATATACAGCAGAAGTAACTATCCCTA
>JAUZNW010000247.1 GCA_030706785.1 Bacteroidota bacterium
CATGTTCCCTGGTAGACTGTAAAGAACGGATCGGCAACATTGGTCTTGTCACCACTCCACCAGGTATCCTTTGAACGCTGTTCCTCAACACCGCCCAGTAATCCGAGGTTGAATTTTTCAAGCAGTGTTAAATTATAGTTTAAAGTATTGGTCCAGGTCCACCTCCTGAATTTTTCATTTGATGCACCGGCAGCGCCGTTCGAGCCAAATCCGTCACCGGTAACCGGTGACTGGAAATATGTCTGTTCCGAAGTAAGGTTGTCCATGCCAAAGGCTGTTTTAAGGACAAGTCCCTTGATCGGCTCCAGACTTGCATTGAAATTCGCAAGAAGCCTGTCGGTTTCAGTGGTAAACTTGTTCAGGTTAAGTATAGCCACAGGGTTATAATAGCCTAATGCCGGGAAAGGCTGGCCCATCCTTCCGATTGCGGAACCTTCAATGTTATAATTACCGCTTCCGTCATTCTTGTATGGCGAAAGGTTGGGCGGCAGAACAAACGCCAGTCGGGCAGCGCCTGCAGTAGCGAATGATGAGCCTGTCACCGGTGATGTTGTGTATCCGTTAGTGTAACCAATATTTGAGCCAAGGGTGATGTATTTATTCAGCTTGTGCTCCAGGTTTAACCGGGCATTTTTCCTTTCGAAATTATTTTTCCTGATCATTCCCTCCTGATTGCTGTAACCTACAGACAGGAAATAGCTTGTTGACGGGGTTGATCCTGAGAAGGAAAGGGTATGGTTATGCTGAAGTCCCTTACGGTAGACATAGTCAGCCCACTTCGTACTGATAGGATCGCCATTGGAATCATTGACAATTGAAATACGTGTTGCAGATCCTGCGTTTGCCCATGCCTTGTTCTTATGTTCAACATACTGCTCAGCATTCATCATTTGGAACAGATGGTAAGGTTCTGTCATGCCAACGTATCCATCATAGGTTACCTTCGTCCTGGCACCTGAACCACGTTTTGTGGTAATAAGGATAACGCCGTTTGCAGCGCGTGATCCGTAAAGTGCTGTGGCGGAGGCATCCTTCAGGATATCCATCGATGCAATGTCAGCAGGGTTTATATCTGCAAGAGCATTGGTTGTAGCTGTGCCTCCCCAGTTTCCTGTAGCTATGGGAACGCCGTCAACAACTATCAGCGGGTATGAACTTCCCGAGATTGAGTTGAATCCCCTGATACGGATAACCGGCGGATTGTTAAGCACTCCGTTAGGCAGCGTGATGGCGACACCAGTTGCTTTACCCTGCAGTGCCTGGTCAAAACTCTGTACGGGAGCCTTAATATCATCACCCTTGACGGATGCTACTGAACCTGTAATGTCTCGTTTTTGCTGTGTACCATACGCAACAACCAGGACCTCCTCAACGTTGAAGACGTCCTGCTGGAGCACGGCATCAATCCTCGTTTTTCCGGCAATCGGAACTTCGATGGTCCTGTAACCGATAAAACTGAATGTTAGTGCCTGAGCGCTGGTGGGAGCAGACAGGGTATACCGGCCGCTCGCATCGGTAATTGCCCCGATAGTTGTCCCTTTAACTGTGACGTTCACCCCGGGTAATGCCAGTCCGTCCTCCGAACTTGTAACAGTACCCGAAATCTGCACTGTTTGACCAATAACAAGAGCACCTGTTATAAGAAACAGTGTAAAAATCATTAGGATTTTTTTCATAAAAAATCAGGTTTAGGTTTAAAAAGCGGATAAATATATTCAATTAATTCAAATGATAATAGTCATATTTAAATTTTTTTAACACTGAACCCGATTTTTCCTGCGTTTGGACATGTCTGAAAGGTAATTTCGATAATTTTATTTATCAGAATATAGATTATTTAATGCTTAATAAAACCACCCTGTCATGACCCTTCGGGCATGATATCCCTCCTTTGAAAGGAGCTACCCTTTATACACATTTTTCCTTGTTGTTTATGGGGCCTGTGAAAGGCAATAATCTTTACAGGCACATTTGTTATGACCCTCATTCACGATTAATTGGAACTAAACGAGTTAATGACGAGGGGATCAGTCCTGACAGGCCGCTCCGATGGAGCTTTTTGACTTCCTTGTCTTCTTGTTCTACAATCAGAACGCACCTATGGTGCTGACTGGCAAAATCAGGAAAATAAGCTGCTTTGCAGCGATCTGTTTGTAGCTAAGATTGTTACATAAAGATATTTAGCCGCAAAGCGGCGACCTGAATTAGAATCTGATTATTTAAATTCTTACCTGATTCAGCTTTTTTTCAGCGAGTTAAGGCGGTTTTCCGCTTTGACAAGTATTTCTTCTTCTTCCCTTTTAGAATTATCCTCAATAAACTTACCCTTGCTGAGGATGTCCTCAACAAAATCTCTGTCATCCAGATTTGTTGAATTTACCTTAATATTCAGGTATGCACCCCTTATACATGCCCTGACAGCCAGAGCTCCTACAGCTGCATCAGTGACTGAATTGGGATTCCCTTTTCCGACCATTTCCTTAATAAGCCCGAATCCTGAAAAGGCTGTCTCCATTACCTGGTAAGGAACAAGGATTGCCTCCCTGGTGGCTTCCCTGACTGCTGACTTCTTTAACTGACTATCCTCCAATGTCTTATCAGGTAATCTGAAAGCTTCAAGGATTTTATTGAATGCGTCAGTATCCTCGTCAACAAGCTGTAAAAGCCTGTTCTGGATCGTTTTTCCTTTTTCTGCCCAACCGGAGAATTCTCTCCACCTGTCCTCCCACCCCCGTTTATGACTCGAAAGGTTTGCAACCATTGTGCCCAATGCAACACCGAGGGCGCCTATATATGCAGAAACAGATCCTCCTCCGGGAGCCGGAGACTCGGAAGCCGTTTCATTCATAAAGTTATAGAGACTCAGATCTGCAAGTCTCTCCCTGTCAGTATCCTTCATGACGTACTCTATTATTTTCTCCTCAGGTTTAAATTCATGCAGTTCGCTAAGACCCATAGATTTAACTGCGATCTTGATCAGCTCCTCGTCTGAAACTCCTGTTGAACGCTGCTGCTTTTCAAGGAAATAACGGCCGGCATCAAGGATTGCCTTTAACGGGATAAGGCCGACAAGCTCTGAACCCGTCACCCTGATGCCCCTGCTGTCAGCTTTTCTGCATACTTCATCAAAAGCAATATGCACCGG
>JAUZNW010000248.1 GCA_030706785.1 Bacteroidota bacterium
AATAAAATATCCTGTAAAAAATATATTCCTGAAACCAGGTGAAACAATGATGCTGAGATGGAAGGGTAAAATGAATGCAACGGATGAACCCTGGGTTGCTGTTATAGTACCTGACGATAATATCAACAACCGGAAGGAGCTTACAGGACCGGCAGGGGGAAAGCCGGTTACTAATAAGAAATCCCGCTGATGAAGCGGGATTTCCCAATAAAATCTGACGTACAACTGTTATAAAGGAGACAAAACAAAGTCAAGAACAGTCTTGTTGCCGGCAACAATCTTCACATCACTGGTTGTGACCGTTTGAAAATTCTCCTTCGATGCCGAAACTGAGTATGTACCTGAGGTCACACCAGGTATTACATAGTGTCCGTTATCATCAGTTATACCTGTAACGACCTCATTATCTCCCTGTTTTACCGAAATGGAAGCGCCGGCAATAGCAGCCTTGTTACTATCTGTAACCAATCCTTCAAGACTCCCTGCAGTGCTGCTATTGACTGCCCTGATTACAGGTTTGAAAATAAATCCGATTATTCCCGCAGGACTGTCAGCATTACCTCTCAGAACAAACGATTTTGAAAGATCTATATCAAGCAATAATTCTGATGTCAGACCTCCTTCAACAGACAATACCGGATCAATGAATATTTTTATTCCTGTCTGGGGACCGCTCGGAACTTTTACATCGTAGTCACCTCCATCCTTGATTTTAAGACCAGCCTCATCAACATATAACCTCACCAGGTCGTAGTTTCCCTGAGGTATTGTGACATCCATAAGCTGTTCAACCAAACCATTTCTTAGTTCAAGCAGGTTGAATGTTGCGCTTCCCTCCCAGACAGTTAAAAACGGACTTCCGTCATTTATACCATCCCCCTCCTTCCTTAACTCAACTTTTGATATGGTGACAGTAGCTGACTGAACCATATCTATCGGAAACGGGGCATCCGTCACTTTAACAACCAGTCTTCCATTTCCGTCATTTGATTTTGTACAACCCGGGAACATAAGGACCAGCATAACGGTAAAAAACAATAAAAATAGTTTCTTCATAAGTATCTGTTTTAAAATAGTTTAATTCTCTTATCAACAAAAGTAAGGTGTCAATTATGAAATTTTGATGAATTTTCGAGCCTGGAAGGGTAATTATTGCCTTCCTGCCTTCATTTTTCCAACTGTTCTCATATTATCAGGCTGAGCTGGTGCATTTGGCTTACCAGTTCCTCTTGCGGCAGGCCTTGCCCTCATGGCTTTCCTTTCTGTAGTCTTTGCCTGTTGTTCTTCACCCCGGGTTTTTGCCTGCTGACTTACAATTACCAGACCGAAAAATAGATTACTGAAGATGAAAAATTCATGAATTTCCGGGGAAAATGAAAGAAAATGTCGTACCCTTATCTATTTCTGAGGTGACAGATACAACAATTTTATGAAAATCTGCAATCGTCTTTGCTATGGCCAGTCCTATGCCAGTCCCGTCTTCCCTGGCGCTTACCGTTGTTTTAAACCTCGAGAATAATTTATCTATTTGCTCTTTGGACATCCCCTTACCGGTATCTGAAATGGCAATATTATAATAAGCATTTGAATAAAATCCCCTGATCCTTACATTACCACCGGATGATGTGTTCTTTACAGCGTTGTTTACAACATTGTAAATCATTGAGAAAATAAGTGACCTGTTGGCATCCTTCAGCTTAAAGTCCCGGACAGCTTCTTCAGATATATTTACACCTCTGTCTTCAGCTACCGGGGTAATCTCACCTACAACCTCATGAAGCACCTCACTGATATAAAATTCATCGTCGAGAAGGAACTGGCGGCTCTCAATCCTGGCGATAAACAACAATGAATCAACCAGGCCCTGAAGCCTGTAAAGGGTTTTAAGCGATTCCTCTATCTTATCTCCTACACCGGGATCAAGATCTTTCTGCATCAGGAGATTCTCAAGCTTGACCCTCAGTACGGAAACCGGAGTAAGGAGCTCGTGGGAGATATTGTCAGTAATTTCTTTTTCTTTTCTAAACAGCTCACCTATATTTTTCATAAGCTCCCTGAGTGCATCATCGAGTTTATAAAAATCTGATGTCGAAGTTTTTACAGGTGTACTGTCAAAGGACGAAGGATCTGAAATACTTTTAAGCTTGTCGGTAATTTTCCCAAGAGGCCGGAGTACCAGCCTGCTGTATTCAAAATCTGTAACGAAAGTGATCAATATTATGAAAATCAGGAAAATAAGGATCACTCTGTAAATATTCCTCTGGGCCGACTTTATGCTGTTCAGGCTTCTGCCTATTTCGAGGAGATACTTCTGACCATCGACAATAATTGTATAGTTAAGAATACGGTAAGTGATCTTTTCATCCTCAATCAACCTGTCAGACACATCGATGTAGTTAAGATCTTCCTTCCGGACTGTCTTTTCAAGGCTGACAAATTCTTCCTTAAGGATATTGTAGCTTCCAAAAGTAGTATCGGCAGACATAAATGGTTCAATGCCTATATTCTCTATGAGAGAAATGATCTTCTCCCTTTTACGTATGAGATCATTATCAATCTGCCTGAGATTGATTCTTTCAATAATCCATGGAAGGATCAGCAGGAACAAAAAGGCAATAGCCAGCTTTGACAGGAGGTTAAATAAAGCCAGTTTTGTTTTCAGGCGGATCATTAATCTAAACTGTTTTTAACATCGCTGACGTCAATCCTGTACCCGATCCCCCTTACTGTTTCGAGCCATGGAGAAGGAGCGTGATTATTAAGCTTCTTTCGCAGATTTTTTATGTGAACATCTATGAAATTACTATCGTATTGATCATCAAGTATATTCCCCCAGATATGTTCGTAAAGCTGGTGACGGTTTAGCACTTTACCCTGATTAAGCACCAGGTACTGAAGCAGATCATATTCCTTCCTGGTGAGCTCCACTTCGATCCCATTGCATATCAGCTTGCGCGACTGCAGTTGCATTACAAAATCCCCCAGAACTATTTCCTGACTGCCAATGTTGAACTTTCTCCTAGCGACAGCGTTGATCCTTGAAAGCAGCTCAATAAGGGCAAACGGTTTGGAAAGGTAGTCGTCAGCACCCAGATCCAGCCCTCTTACCCTGTCTTCA
>JAUZNW010000249.1 GCA_030706785.1 Bacteroidota bacterium
CGGGGCATTTCACTATATTATTTCCCGCGGTCTGGCATTTGTGGAGGGAGTAAAGCTTGAAGACGGATTGATTTATGCTTTCCTCACCCACGAATCCCAGTTGCTTTTTGTAATCCTGGTCGGTGCCTTTTCATTCTACATGCTGTCGAGAGCTCCAAAGGTATTTGCTGACTCTTCCACCTGAAAACAAAATCCTGAGCTTACTGCTTCATGGTCTCATTCTCCGTCTCTCTCACTGTGTCATGTATTCACCCCCTTTGTCCCCCTCTCTTCCCGCAAGGCGGGATTTCCTTACTTCGTTCGTCAAACTTCGTAACGAGGGGGAAATGCACTGATATAAAGCTAATTAAGTTCCCTCTTTGCAAAGCAGAGAAGGGAAATCCTGAGCATAGCGAAGGAAGAGGTGAGTACATGTGACAAAAGAGGAAAAACTGTTCGGATTTTGCGCCCTTTGCAGCTAATGGATATCGACTTTTTGACAACCTCAATCAATTACGTAACCAATTAAATATCTCCAATTCGGCAATTCTTTCCGAAATTCCCTCTAAATTTATACTATGCCGAAAACAAAAACAGTCTATGTCTGCCAGAACTGCGGGGCTGAATCGCCAAAATGGATTGGGAGGTGCCCTTCCTGCAAGGAATGGAATACTTATCATGAAGAGATAATCGCATCCTCTTCAGCACATGAAATAAATCCTATTCTAAAACGAGAACGGAGGAAACCCGAGCTTCTCGATGAAATAAAATCGGACGAGCACCAAAGGCAGAAAACCGGTAGTCCGGAGCTTGACAGGATCCTTGGAGGCGGTATGGTTGCAGGATCACTTATACTTCTGGGAGGGGAACCAGGCATAGGCAAATCGACACTTGCATTACAGCTGGCACTGGCGCTTAAGGACAGGAGCATTCTTTATGTTTCGGGTGAAGAGAGCGAGGAACAGATCAGCCTTCGGGCTAAAAGGCTGAAAAGCTCCAATCCCCAATGCTATGTTTATAGTGAGACGGAGCTTGAAAATATCCTGGTCCAGGCTGACAATCTGAAACCTGGTCTTATTGTCATTGATTCAATACAGACTATAAGAACAGGAATGCTTGAATCCTCAGCAGGCACGGTATCTCAGGTCAGGGAATGCGCTGCACAGCTGCTCAAGTTCTCAAAGACAACCGGTATCCCTGTATTCCTGATAGGGCATATCACCAAGGACGGCACCCTTGCAGGACCTAAGGTTCTTGAACATATAGTCGATATTGTCCTGTACTTTGAGGGTGACAACAATTATATTTACAGGATCCTCCGGTCGGTAAAGAACAGGTTTGGTTCAACCTCGGAGCTTGGCATCTTTGAAATGACGGAAAGTGGCCTCAGGGAAGTGGCGAATCCCTCTGCTATGTTCATTAACCAGCATGACGAACCTCTCAGCGGGATATCGATTGCTGCAACGGTTGACGGCATCAGACCATTCCTGATCGAAACTCAGGCGCTTGTTAGTTCAGCCGTATACGGTACCCCCCAGCGAAGCTCTACCGGATTTGATATCCGGCGCCTTAATATGCTGCTTGCGGTCCTTGAAAAACGGGCAGGCTTCCGGCTCGGGGTAAAGGACGTGTTCCTCAATATCGCAGGCGGTATTAAAGTTGAAGATCCTGCCATTGACCTGGCAATCATAAGCTCTGTGCTTTCTTCAAACCTGGATAGTCCTGTCGGTAAGGATGTCTGTTTTTCCGGTGAGGTTGGCCTTTCAGGCGAGATCCGGCCCGTGTCGAGGATCGAACAGAGGATAAGGGAAGCTTCAAAAATGGGCTTCAGCAGAATCTATATTTCAAAATACCAGAAGAATCTGTCGTTCAAGGGAGCGGAGATCGAAATAATTTCTGTGGGCAAGGTTGAAGCGCTGGTAAAATCCTTGTTCAAATAAGGGTCTTGCAGGTTATGCAAGTTCAAAAACCTTCGCAACTTGCAGAACTGCATAACCCCATAACTGCATAACAACAAAGTGCTTTGTGAGCGCTATGTTCCCTTTGGTGAAAAAATGAATGATAAACTATCTTTCTTTCTTCTTATGGCCTGCGCCTTGCGTCCTTAATATTTTTCCCTGAGATAATTCCCTCTCCTGCTTGAGCTTTCCCTCTTAACTTTATCACAATCGAGCTCTATGTTGAAATTGGAAGGCCTTTCAAATTCGTCTGCCTCCATTATACCGAACTGCGGATCATTATACACTTTCTTCATGAAAATGGCAAAAATAGGAAGCGCCGTCGCTGCTCCCTGGCCTTCCGTAAGGGTTTCAAAATGGATAGACTGATCCTCCCATCCGCTCCATACACCCCCTACAAGGTTGGGCGTCACACCCATAAACCACGCATTGGCATTATTTTGGGTGGTACCGGTCTTCCCTCCTATCTGATTCATAAAGTTATAGGGTTCTCTTCTTAACCTGTTCGCTGTACCAATCAAAACAACCCCCTGGAGAAGGTCAAGCATAAGATATGCCTGTTCTTCACTGAGCACTTCCTCAATCCTGGGATTGAATTTCGAAATGATATTCCCGTTCTTATCTTCAATCCGTGTCACATACATGGGTCGTGTATAAACCCCTTTATTTGCATAGGTCCCGTAAGCACCAACCATCTCTTCAAGCTTGATATCCGAAGTTCCGAGGAATATAGAGGGAACAGGATCAATAAAGCTCCTTACTCCCATTTTTTTCATCAGATCGGTAACAGCTGAGGGTCTGAATTGCTGCATAACCCATGCAGAAATATAGTTCTCCGACTGGGCAAGACCCCACTTCAGGGTAACCATCTTGCCGTGATATTCTTTCGGTCCGGAGCTCCTTGGAGTCCAGACAGAATCACCAGGTACGTCAAACGACCTCGGTATGTTTTCAACTTCATAACATGGAGTGTAGCCGTTCTGCATTGCTACAGTATAAAGGAACGGTTTTATTGTACTTCCCACCTGTTTCCTCTGCTGGGTAACAGCATCCCATTTGAAATACCTGAAGTCAGGGCCTCCTACATAAGCCTTGACATATCC
>JAUZNW010000025.1 GCA_030706785.1 Bacteroidota bacterium
AGAGTCGTATTTACTTCTTAATTCGGCGCAACCCATCCGTCAGCTGGTTCAGGCCAGCTTGAACCAAATACAACTTCCGGGGGTGAATTTCACAATGAATAGGAAAGGACCAAGGCTGAAGCAGAAACAACTGCTTTGAAGTACTGCAGTAAAGGAATAGATGTAGTGATAGTTAATCCTACAAGGGTTTTCGGACCGGGCAAGTTAACACCTGGCAATTCTGTAACAAAGATCATTAGCTGGTATATACAGGGATTGTGGAGATTCTTACCCGTAGATGGTGGATCAATAGGTAACTATGTCTATATCAATGATATTATTGACGGATTAATCCTGGCAGCAGGATCAGGTAGAAACGGCGAACGGTACATCCTGGGTGGAGAAAACCTGGCATTCGCAGAGCTTTTTGACAGGATCGGGGAAGCCGCCGGCAGAAAACGTAAAATGGTTCATATTCCTGCAGAAGCACTTAAAATTATTTCTGATATCATGAAAGGCGTATCAGTAATATCGGGAAAATCGCCGGTTATTACAAGGGAATGGATCAATAAATATCTCGATAACAGCCCGGCTTCAAGCGTGAAGGCAATTAATCAGCTTTCTTACAAAATCACGCCCTTCAGCAAAGGTGCGGAGGAAACAATCAGGTGGTTAATATCTGAATACAAATAAGTTATAAATGTCTACCTCTTTGCTTTTCCTGACATTTCAATTATATCAAGCCGCAAAACCACTGTTTTATCAAGGGTCTCCTGCCGGTATGAAAACCCGGTCCTGTCGGAATAGTGAGCCATTATGTAATTGAGTCCTTCAATCTTTTCATTGTTATCGGTAAGGATCTCTATTCTTCCCCAGCCCACAACCGAGCTATACTTCATTCCAAAATCGCAGGCCTTTTCTCCGCCAAATAACTGATGATCGGTATCAAGTTCGAAGCACACGAGGTTGTTTTTCCTGATCATGTCCAGCTTCCTGCCTTCAGCAGCGCAATGGAACCAGAGCCGCCGGGATATTCTGTCTGAATATCCGAAATTCATTGTCACGATATAGGGGACATCGTTATTTGACATGGCAACCCTGCAAACGTCAGCTTTTTTTACTATTGATTCGATCTCGCCAATTTCAGATATCTCCCTCTCTTTTTTTTTCATCTCATCATCAGCATATGGTTAATAATCATTGTAATCCGGATATAAAACCGGGATAAATTCTGTTGAAATTTGTTTAATCAAGGAATAAAATTTGATTAAAAATAAAGAATATTATTAAATTTGCCCGATTTAAAACAATACTCCACATCGTTTAAATAAACCAATATGGGAAAAGGAGATAAAAAAACCAGAAGAGGTAAATTATTTCTCGGAACTTATGGCGTCAGGCGCCCCAGAAAAAAAACCAAAAAAACTGAAATCACTCAAGTTGCCACTGTAAAAGATAAAGAATTAAAGGAAAAGAAGGTTATTAAGGAGAAGAAGGAGATCCCTGAAGTTAAGGAAGTTGTTGAGGTAGCTCCTGTTAAAGAGGTTAAGGAAGTCAAGGAAATCAAGGAAGTTAAAGAAGTAAAAGAGGCGAAGGAAGTAAAAGTTACGAAAGAGGTTAAAGAAGTAAAGGAAGCAAAGGAGGTCAGGGAAGCTAAGCCCGCCCGGGAAGTAAAAGAACCGAAAGAAACTAAAGCGGCAAAAAAGCCAAAAGAACTTAAAGCTGCCAAACCGGCTAAAGAAGGGAAAAAGGAGGTGAAGCAGGTGAAGCCGGTGAAGGAAGCTAAACCGGTAAAAGAAACAAAGACTGTCAAAAAGGCGGTATCGTCCAAAGCATCCAAACCTGTTGAAGAAGCTGTTCCCGCCAAAGCAAAAGTACCAAAGGAGACAAAAGCCACAAAGAAACCCAAGCCTGCAACAGAAAAGAAGACTGCAAAAACCAAGAAATAGACTTATTCAGGACTTCTGTCTGACCACCAGCCATTTATAATCATCGGGATCGATAATCGCATTTATGATGACCGGTTCATTCAATGAAAGTGAATGTTTAACGGCTTTTATCATGCTTTCTTCGGAATCGGCTGTTAAGACTTTAACACCAAAAAATTTCTCTGAACCAAACAGGTCTCCTGCATAAAGTGCAGTGGCATATGGTGTTAGATCCAGCCAGGTTTGTTTTAGCCTGATAAGGTTCAGCTCACCGTCAGAAAAGACAACAGTAATTACCGGCAGCCTGTAACGTCTTGCTGTAATGATTTCACCGGCCATCATCAGGAATCCTCCATCCCCGGTAAGACAGGCTACTGTTGTACCAGGATTGGCCAGCTGAGCTGCAAGTGCTGCCGGAAGTCCGAATCCCATACCTGACCATCCGTTTGTCATTATTATTTTCTTGTCCCCTTTGCATTTCCAGTATTGTCCTGCAAGATGCAGATGAGAACCGACATCTGTTGTCACAATGGCATTTTCCGGAAGTTCCTGATGCAGGATCTTCATAGCCGTAACTGGTCCAAAGTGACCTGAGAAGCCGGCGAAAACGGCTTCCAGCTCGTCCCTCAAGGATTCGGTCATTTTTGAATTAAAGGTGAGAAAACCGGCATTTAGATTTTCGAGTACTCTGAACCACTGGTCAGGCGGACCTGCAAACTGTATTGGCCGGATGGATGATGGCATGTCAGTTATCTTTGTATCGAAATGTAACAGAGGCACATCCGGCATCCAGGATTCGTAATTGAATTCGACAGGATCATATCCCAGACCTATGATAAGATCAGCCTGATTATAAATATCCTCGAGAAAATCGCTCAGAGCATGGAACAAAACTCCGGCATAGCACGGATGATCTTCAGGAAGAATCCCCTTTGCCATAGGAGTGATAATAACAGGCATCTTGTATTTTTCAAGAAATGCTGCCAGTTGTTTTCCTACAGAATACCTTGCAGAAGTCAGCCCGACAGCCATCAATGGCCTCCTGGCGTTCCTGAGCTTGCCAACAATTTCGTCAGTGTTGTTGTCGGGAATTTTTGTTTCAGCTGAATCAGCCGGGATCTGACCTGGTTCAATCTCCAAATCGGCTATTCCGGCGGGAAGGCCGATATGCACCGGCCCCGGATATTCTTCCCTGCTGATCCTGAATGCTTTATCAAGGACTGTAACTGCATTTCCCGGAGATAGTCTCATCGTGGCTTTTGTTATGGGGACAAAGAGCTTCTGATGATCGATATTCATCTGTGTTGTGCGATGGATCATCACATCACTCATTTCACTCGTGAAAACTATAACCGGGGATCTGTCAAGGAAGGCCCCTCCAATTCCGGTTGTAATATTTGTCGCTCCCGGACCATACGTCGCATGGCAGACGCCTGTAATTCCTGTCAGCCTTGCTGTCACATCCGCCATAATACCGGCTGCAGCTTCATTTGAAGTGAGTATGAATTCGATTTCAGCTTTTCTGAAGGCTTCAAGATAAGGGATCGAAGGTCCTCCCGGGATGCCAAAAACATATCTGACACCATTCTTAAGCAATTGATCTGCTATATATTCAGCGACGGTCATAGAGATAAGAAGGTTATAATTGCAAAACTATCAATTAAAATACTTCAGGATACAGGGCTGAATCCAAATTCCATTAAATTTATCCCTTGCCTCAAATCTAATCACATCTGAAATGAAAAAAGTCACGCTCGTTATTAATCTTGTTTTTCTTTTTCTGTTTACTTCCGGTTACCAGGCATCCTCTCAAATGTCTGCAGATGTTTACAGGAGGGCTGATGAGCTTTTAAAGAAAACCACTGATAAAGTATATTACGGTGTTTCCGGGCCTGTCTGGATCGGAAAGACGGACAAATGCCTTTATGAGAACCTTACACCTGACGGAAGGGATTATATAATACTCGACGCTGAAAAGCTGACAAAACGCCAGGCTTTTGACCAGGTAAAATTTGCCACTGCAATGGGAAAAGTCACAGGCAAAAAATTTGAACCCGGAAAACTTCCGATAAAGAATATTGTATTTTCAGACAAGCTTGGAAGCTTTGCATTTACATGGGAGAATTATAACTGGATATGTAATCTGCGGGATTATGAGATCCTGAAGAGGGATACGGTTGCAAACCGCGGAAGGCAGCCTGGCTGGGACTGGGGCTTCATGGACGAGCTGGCAAACGGGCCGGTGGAATCACCAGATAAGAAATGGACCGCATACACCAGGAATTTCAATGTTTATATTAAATCAGCTGGTGACAATAAGGACTTCCAGCTGAGCACTGACGGGGGAGTCGGAGAGTATTATTCATCCTATATCAGATGGTCACCCGACTCCAGAAAGCTGGTTTCCTGCAGGGTACGGCCTGCTGAAAAACACATAATACACTATGTTGAATCCTCCCCGTCTGATCAGCTTCAGCCAAAGCATTATTCATATGAATACCAGAAGCCCGGGGACGCTATTCCACAGAAATTCCCGCAGTTGTTCGATGTTGAATCAAAGAAGCATATAAAAGTTGATGATACACAGCTGCCAAACCAGTACTCGGTTGGCGATATCAAATGGAGCAAGGACAATTCTTATTTTACATTTGAATATAACAAGCGTGGTCACCAGCTCTACCAGGTAATTAAAGTCGATGCAGCAACCGGTGAATATAAAGTTATCATAAATGAAACATCAGACACATTTATCGACTACAGCGGGAAGGAATACAGGTATGATGCTGAAGGATCGGGAGAGATTATCTGGGCTTCAGAAAGAGATGGCTGGAACCATCTTTACCTTTATGATTCAGGAACAGGAAAGGTAAAAAACCAGATAACAAAAGGTAAATGGGTGGTCCGGGAGGTGACGTACGTGGATGAAAAGGACAGGCAGATAATTTTTCAGGCCAGCGGGCTTGAACCGGGTGATCCATATTTCATTCATTTTTACAGGATTAACTTTGACGGGACCGGCATGAAACGACTTACTGATGGGGAAGGAACACACGAAGCAAGCTTTTCTCCTGATCACAGGTATTTTATCGATACATGGTCGACCATTGATACTCCGCCAATCTCAGTTCTCAGGAGGGCTGAAGATGGCTCACAACTAATGGTGATTGAGAAAGCCGATATGTCAAAATTCCTCGAAACCGAGATAAGGCTTCCGGAGGTATTCACTGCAAAGGGCAGGGATGGGGAAACTGATATCTGGGGCATCATCATACGACCGACTGATTTTGATCCTTCAAAGAAGTACCCGGTGATCGAGGATATCTATGCGGGGCCCCACGGCAGCTTTGTTCCGAAGAGCTTCCGTCCAGCTGCTACAAGCATGCATCAGCTTGCAGAGCTTGGTTTTATCGTTGTAAAGATCGATGGAATGGGGACTTCGAACCGTTCTAAATCATTCCACGATGTATGCTGGAAAAACCTGAAGGATGCAGGCTTCCCTGACAGGATACTATGGATCCGGGCAGCAGTAAAGAAATACCCTTATATGGATATTGAAAGGGTGGGTGTTTATGGAACATCAGCCGGAGGCCAGAATGCTGCCGGAGCTGTTCTTTTCTACCCGGACTTTTACAAGGTTGCTGTAGCTTCATGCGGGTGCCATGACAACAGGATGGACAAGATGTGGTGGAATGAGCAATGGATGGGCTGGCCTGTGGGTGAGGAGTATGCTGAGTCGTCAAATGTTGAAAATGCCTGGAGGCTTAAGGGGAAACTACTTCTGATCAATGGGGAAATGGATAACAATGTCGATCCTTCATCAACGGTCCAGCTTGTCAATGCTTTAATAAAGGCCGGTAAGGATTTTGAGTATGTTTTTCTTCCGGGCGTAAAACATACCAGCGGAGGAACCTACGGAGAGAGGAAACGGCGAGATTTTTTTGTAAAAAATCTTCTGGGAATCGATCCTCCTGACTGGAATATGGCGGAGAAATGATATTTTTTACAATATTTGCGCCCTGATTCAATCTATTTGAGCAGCAAAAGGAACACGGTTATCTGGGCAATCATAGCCTGTCTGCTGTGGTCGACTGCCTATGCAGGAATAAAACTTGGCCTTCAGTACGACACTCCATTCCACTTTGCGGGTTCAAGATTTATCATCTCCGGACTGATGATTCTTCCTTTTACGGTCAGGCCTTCAGAGTACCTGAGGGTAATAAAAGATAACTGGAAGGTGACATTATGGGTAATGGGACTTCAGACTCTTGTCAATTACAGTTTGTTTTATGCAGGATTGAATCTTGTCCCCGGTGCGCTTGGAGCGGTTATAGTCGGGTCGCAGCCGCTTGTAACGGCTGTTGTGGCAGCAATGATGCACAAGGAGGAAAAACTGACAAAACATAAGATAATTACTATTGTTTTCGGAATTTCAGGCGTGATACTGATCAGCGCCGGGAGACAGGCTTTCAGGCTCGGAACGGCTGTAGAGTTTATCGGTGTATTAATGATACTTGGTGCGAACATAGCTACAGCTACCAGCAATGTGGTTGTCTCACTTAAAAGCAAAGGAATGAATCCTCTGGTATTAAGTTCAGCATCACTTGGATTGGGCGGATTGATACTTTACCTTGTTTCAATCCCTTTGGAGGGTCTCCCTGCAAATCCAAGGCCACCCGTATACTGGATTGATCTTGCCTGGCTTAGCTTTATGTCAGCTGCTGCATTTTCGATATGGTTCAAGCTCTTGCAACGGCCCGGGGTGAGAGTGTCAGAACTGAACCTGTTCAAATTTATCATTCCTGTAATCGGAGCAATACTCAGCTGGATACTTGTTCCGGGGGAAAAACCTGAGTGGCTGACAATTACAGGCATGATTATTATATCAGGGTCACTGATAATGTTTTATTTGATTACAAGAGAGACGAAGACCGATACGAAAGCCCGGTAAAGAAATGAAAAGAAAGCTTGTTGCCCTGCTGATTTATGCATTGTTCTGGATGATCTTTTTCATCTTCGCAAGGGTGTTTTTCATCCTGACGCATTATAAGGAGGCTTTTCAGTTCGCATTGGGCACTCTTGTCGCCACATTCTGGCATGGCTTAAAGCTGGACATATCGGCAACTTCTTATGGCCTGATCCTTCCACTTCTCGCAACATTGCTATCCCTCTGGATAAGAGACAACTGGTACAGGTCTTTAATGAAATGGTATACATGGATGATGCTGCTGATCTCATCAGCAATTATTGTAGGAGATACGTTTTTATATACCTACTGGGGATTCCGGATGGACTATACCCCGCTATTGTATCTTAAAACACCTCACGAAGCTGCAGCCTCAGCGAATACGATCCAGATTGTTGTGTTTTGTGTTATTGTTATTTTAATAACAATCATTTTCGGATCTTTATATAACAGGTTCATCAGCAGATTATTTGAGAATAATGAAAAGGTCAGGTACAGGCTTCCTGCGACACTATTGATTATGATTATCTGCGGAGCGCTTATTATCCCTATAAGGGGTGGGGTAGATGTTGCTCCAATAAATGCCGGAACCGCCTATTTCAGCGAGCACCTTTTTGTGAATCATTCGGCAATAAATGTCCTGTGGAATGTGGGAAGCTCAGTTTTCAACCACAAACCGTCAACAAATCCTTATGTTTACGTAAGTCAGAGCCAGGCGAGGGAACTCACCGATTCACTAACATCAAAAAGGGGATCCCCTGAAAAGGTGCTTAATAACCTAAGGCCTAACATTCTGGTATTCATTCTTGAAAGTTTCGGTAATTCATTAATAGGAGCTTTAGGCGGGGACTCACTGACAACCCCTTACCTGAACAGGTATGCCGGAGAGGGACTCCTTTTTTCAAATTTCTATGCATCAGGCAACCGCACTGACAAGGCTCTTCCTGCAATACTGAGCGGCTATCCGGCTCAGCCTGCAACTTCAATTATCAAGGAGCCGAGGAAGACACAATCTCTTCCTTCCCTGACAAAAGTATTGAATGATTTAAATTACAGTAGTTCATTCTGGTATGGTGGTGATATAAACTTTGCCAACTTTAATTCTTTCCTCATCTCATCGGGCTTTCATCAGATCATCACAAAAGACAATTTTAATCCTGCTGATTACAATTCCAAGTGGGGAGTGCACGACCACGTTCTGTTCCATGCGCTGAAGGATTCTATGAAGAGCCTGAAGGAGCCTTTTTTCAGGGTTGTACTGACACTATCTAGCCATGAGCCTTTTGAAGTGCCGATGAAACCTGTCTTCAGCGGGAAAGATGAATCTGTAAAATTCAGGAATTCAGTTTATTATGCAGATTCCACCCTTGGAAAATTCCTCGACTGGGCCAAAGGCCAGGAATGGTGGAAGAATACACTTGTGATACTTGTTGCAGACCATTGCAGACGCAATTCATCTCAGGATCTTGTTTTCTCTGAAAAGATCTTCAAGATACCGATGCTATGGCTTGGAGGAGCCTTAAATAAGAGAGGAGCAAGGATAACAAAAATTGGCAGTCAGGTTGATATACCTGAAACCCTTCTTGGTCAGATGGATCTTCCATGGGAACTTCACTTTGGTAAAGACCTGCTTTCAGTTGAATCACGTTCTTTCGCGTTCTACACATATAATGAAGGATTCGCTTTTATTACAGATACGGCATCTGTTATATTTGATAAGAAACTTAACCGGCCGGTAATGAAAAAAGGTACGGCAGTTACAGCTGAAAAATATGGCAAAGCCTATCTTCAGGTACTTTATGATGATTACCTTAAGAGGTGATCAGTCTATAGATCAGAATTCACCAGACTTAAGCTGATGGGCACAGAAGGAAAAATAAAGAGTAAAATACCTTTTGTCGTGATCATACTTGGACTTGTAAGTCTGCTGACCGATTCAGCTACCGAGATGATCTATCCTCTTATTCCTGCCTTTATCACCGCTCTTGGAGCCGGAGCAATTATCCTCGGGATTATTGAAGGTCTTGCAGAAACCACTGCTGCTTTGCTGAAGCTTGTCAGCGGAATAATCTCAGACAGGCTCGGAAAAAGGAAGCTGCTGGTTGTTATCGGGTATTCAATTTCATCTTTTATCCGACCTCTTACGGGATTGGTTGCATCAGCCTGGCAGATTGTATTTATAAGGATGTTCGACCGTGTGGGAAAGGGAATACGGACAGCGCCAAGGGACGCACTGATAGCATCCGCTACCGATGAAAAAGTGCGCGGCAGATCGTATGGATTTGAAAGGGCGATGGATAATACGGGTGCAGTAATCGGTCCCCTCCTGGCTATAATTGCACTTCTGGTAATAATTACTGGGTTTGGGATAAAAGATTCGCTGATCGCTTTAAGATGGACCTTTTTGTTCGCAATTATCCCGGGAATTCTTTCTGTGCTTATATTGGTTTTATATGTCAGGGAGAATGCACAGGGCAACAAAAGAAATGGATCATTCATCCTTTCATTCAGACATTTTGACTCAAATTTTAAAAGATATCTTATCATCGTTCTTCTTTTTACCCTTGGCAACTCATCAGATGCTTTTTTACTGTTCAGGGTAGAGGAGTCAATAAAGAACAGCGGTGCGGTTGTGAATCTGGTGAAGGAGATAACGTTTCTTAACAACATAATCAGCAAATTCGGCTCCGTCAATGCCCAGGCACAAATAATAAACATTCTTTTTCTTCCTTTGGTATGGGCCTTCTTCAATATAATCAAAGCTGTTTTATCGACCCCGTTTGGTGCTCTTTCCGACAAGACCGGCAGAAAGATTATAATCAATATCGGCTGGGGGATATATGTCTTCGTTTATGCATCATTTGCATTACTGGTCTTTCTACCTGCCGGCTTGCAGATCATTGCAACTTTCGTACTTTTTGGGGTTTATGCCCTGTTCTACGCATTTACTGAAGGGACAGAGAAGGCCCTGGTAGCTGATATGGTAAAGGAGGAATACAGGGGTACAGCTTTCGGACTTTTCAATTTTTCAATCGGATTGGGAGCCCTTCCGGCAAGTGTGATCTTCGGGCTTTTGTACAGCTTTTTCGATTCAAGATATCCCGGATACGGAGGCAGCGTTGCATTCGGCTTTGGTGCTATGCTTGCACTGATATCAATGATCCTGCTTTCCACAATGGTAAAGGAACCTTCAGAATTGCGGGGCAGGGCTACCTGATACTATACTTTTCCAGAAATTTATTTCCTAAATTTGTATAAATGGAGGCCAGGCCGATTAAAATATTCACTTCCAGCAATGTACCGCGGCTTCGATATATTGCTGACCTGATATTGAACGATATCCTTGGCCTGTCATGGGAGATAGTTACTGATAAACGCAAGGTTGGTAAATCACCCGTGATCAACTATTCTGATGATAATATTACTGGTTCAGTAAAGATTAACCCTGTTCCACTTCTTTTTGAAACCGGGATAAAAGATCAGGGCATAGAGGTAACGGAATGGAAGAGCCTGCCGGTATTCTTCAGATCAACCCATGATGCTGAATTCCCCTTCGATATCTTTGCGGCTTCATTTTACCTTGTTACCCGCTATGAGGAATACCTGGAATTCAGCCCTGATGAGCATGGGAGGTTCAGGGGCTCTGATTCACTGGCTTACCGAAACGGATTCCTCGGAATACCGGTCGTTGACCTGTGGGCAAAGGAACTGGCAATTGCTCTGGTCAGGAAGTATCAGTCACTGGCGTTCAAGAGAAATACCTACAGGTACCTGGTAACTGCCGATCTTGATGAACCATATGCACATGCCGGGAAATCGCTTGCAGGGAAAATAGAGGATTTTATACATGACTTAGCAGGAAAGTCCCATCGTTCGGACAGCCAGCATAAAGGAGAGAAGGATCCTTATGATGTTTTTGACTACATGCTGAAAAGCATTGAGACGAACGGCTCTGATGCCAGATTCTTTTTCCCTGCCGGAAACCATTCGGAATTCGATAAGAATCCTTCCTGGAAAAGTGAGGAATACCGGACACTTATTGCCGGGATCGCCGATAAGTTTCCTGCGGGGCTTCATCCTTCGTACCAAGCCTCTTTTTCATTACCGTCACTCAAAACTGAAATAGATAGATTAAGAAAGATCCTGGGTAAGGAATTTACTGCCAGCCGTTTCCATTACCTTAGGATTTCAATGCCCCTGTCATACAGGAACCTTTCCAGCCTGGGAATAACAGAAGATTTTTCGATGGGTTTCCATGATGAACCAGGATTCAGGGCAGGGATTGCACGGCCTTTTATGTTTTATGATGTTCAGGAAGACAGGATCACCAGTCTGAAGATTTTTCCATTCCAGTTAATGGATGTTACGCTTACCGGCTATAAAAAGCTTACACCGGACAGCGCCAGGGATACTTTCAGCAATCTGATCTCACAGACGAGAAAGGTTGGTGGATTATTTATAAGTATCTGGCATAATACCACTCTTCTGGATAATGAGGAGTGCCGTGCCTGGCGGGAGGTGTTTGAGTATATGCTGAAAGAGCAGAAGGCATAAAGAATGTATTATGTATTATAGGCGATAGGCGATGTAGGTCTTTTTGGTTCAGGTGTCTTTACACGGAGGTATGTTTTTTGACTTTAATACTTTAAGGACATATGAGACTTTATTTACTTTAGGATACCAATCATAGTGAACTATGTATGCAACCTGTTGCCTGTCGCCAGTCGACTTCTGTTTACAGCTTTTCAAGTTCTATCTCCTCGTCATCCCTGACTTCAGAGATTTTACTGTTTTCGCATTTTATGGTCCTGGCGCTGAACTTTTTGATAATGGTATAGTTATGGGTTGCAATCATAACTGACCGTCCGGTACTGCTGATATCCTTCAGGAGCCTGATGATGCCCTCCGATGTTTCAGGATCGAGATTTCCGGTGGGCTCATCTGCCAGTACAATATCCGGATCGTTAAGCAGAGCCCGTCCGATCACAACACGCTGCTGCTCACCACCTGACAGCTGGTGAGGCATTTTATAACCCTTCAGGCTCAGTCCGACCTTCTCCAGGACATTATTAATCCTTGTCTCAATTTCCTCGCTGTCCTTCCATCCCGTTGCCCTTAGAACGAATTCGAGATTATCATTTACTGACCTGTCGATAAGAAGCTGGAAGTCCTGGAAGACAATCCCGATTTTCCTCCGCAAATATGCAATTTCCCGGGATCTGATCTGTGAAAGATCGAACCCGGCCACAATGCCGGTTCCTTCCTTAAGCGGCAGTTGTGCATTGAGCGTTTTGATAAGGCTGGTTTTCCCGCTTCCGACTTTGCCGACAAGATATAAAAATTCACCCCTGCTTACACTTAAACTGACATTTGTAAGAACAAGATGATCCTGCTGCCAGATATTACAGTTATTCAGCTCAATAATCTTTTCGGAAGCCGGTGTCTCCTGCATCAATACACAATTTGGCATGCAAAATACTGAAAGAATTGATAAATAATATTTATATGTTAATAAAATCAGTAATAAAGACCGGAAGCCCCCGTTTAATAATTGTAATTTTGCCAATACTCAAGCAATCTAAAATTGTTGTATTTGTTTTATTATCAATGTGTTATAAGCAGATTAATTTCTGTTATGCCATCTGGTTTTAAATTATATCAGGCCGAAAAATATAAGTTATGAACAGAAAGAAGTCGGTATTGATCCTGCTGTTTCTCTGGGCACTAATTCTAAATGGTTTTTCCCAGGCAGCATTCTCAGGAAGTGACCTGGGATCGGATCTTAACAGGGCGATGGATCTTTATAATAAAGAGAAATATGGAGCGGCTATAAGGTTGTTTGATTCTTATATCAAAAACGGGGGAAGTTCAGACAGGATATCACTTGACCAGGCAGAATATTATGCGGCCCTTTCGGCCCTGAAACTGTTCAATCCCGATGCTGAATACAGGATGATCCTTTACATGACCGGTCATCCGGAAAGCCCAAATATGAATGAAGCCAGGCTGATTCTCGGGGATTATTTCTATCAGAATAAAAGTTACAGAAAGGCATGCTCCTATTATGAGCTGGTAAACAGGCAGGAACTGGAAAACACAAAGCTTCCCGAATACCTGTTCAGGTATGGCTACTCACTTTATGTCAAGGGTGACAAGGCAAAAGCCATTACAATGTTTTCCGAAATAAAGGATATTGATACCGAGTATACTCCTCCGGCCCTTTACTACTTTTCACATATTGCCTATGAACAGCAAATGTATCAGACTGCGCTCGAAGGCTTTATGAAGCTTCGGAACGATGAGACATTCGGACAGATTGTTCCGTTTTATATTGCCCAGATACTCTATCTGGACAAGAATTATGACGGCATACTGGAAATCTCGCCCGACCTCATTAAATCAGCTCCCAAGGAAAGAATAATTGAGCTTTACAGGTTCATAGGGGATGCTAATTACAATAAGGGGAATTACCAGGAAGCACTTAAATACCTCGAACAATATGCTGCAGGAGCAAAAGCAAGTGACCGGGAAGACAAATATGAGCTTGGCTTCTGTTATTACAAGACCGGCAACTATGATAAGGCTATTTCGATTCTTCTGCAGGCAGGAGCAAGATCTGACCAGCTTAGCCAGAATATCTGGTTTGTCCTCGGTAATTGTTATCTTGAAAAGGGCGACAAAAAGCGCGCTCAGTTTGCTTTCGGTCAGGCTTCCAGAATGGATTTTGATAAAAAACTTAAACAGGAAGCACTTTTCAATTTTGCCAAGCTGACTTATGAGACATCCTCTTCTCCATTTGGTGAGGCAATTAGCGCTTTCCAGCAATATATCGAAGAGTACCCAGGTTCGGACAAAATTGAAGAAGCTTATAACTATCTGGTTTCAACCTTTACCCAGATAAAAAATTACCAGGCTGCCCTGGCTGCTCTTGACAGGATCAGAAATAAAGACAGCAGGCTTGAAGAGGCTTATCAGAGGGTTACCTTTTACAGAGGGCTGGAATTGTTCAAGAATATGGATCTTGCACAATCTATTGAGATGTTTGACAAATCCCTGAAATTTGAAAAATACAGCCGTGAATTCAGGGCAAGGGCAATCTACTGGAAGGGTGAAGCCGAATACAGGCTCGGACAATATGACCAGGCACAGCGGGACTATCAGATGTTCATGGGAATACCAGGGGCTATGTCGCTGCCTGAAGCAACCCTTATACGGTATAACCTCGGTTATACCTGCTTTAATCTTAAGGATTACGATAACGCCCTTACACACTTCAGGAATTTTGAAACCGGTTATACGGGATCAAAATATGAACTCCAGATTGATACAAGATTAAGAATAGGTGACTGCTATTTCATCACGACCAAATACCCGCAGGCTATAACCTATTATGACAAAGTAATAGATTATGGAAAGACTAGTGCTGATTATGCCATGTACCAGAAGGGCTTTTGCCTTGGGCTGACAAATAACCAGAAGGGAAAAGTTGATATTCTGACGTCACTTACAACAAGATTCCCGTCATCAGCCTATGTTCCGAATGCCATTTATGAGAGAGGGCGGGCCTATTTTGTCCTTGAGGACTTCAGACGCAGTGAAGCTGATTTTATAAACATTGTGGCAAATTATCAGTCAAGCCCTTTCGTTCCGAGAGCGATTGTTCAGCTCGGACTGCTTTATTACAATCAAGGCGAGAATGAGAAATCAGTTGAACAGTTCAAAAAGGTAATTGAGAACTATGCGTCAACCCCGGAAGCAAGGTATGCTCTCACAGGGCTGAAGAATACATATGTTGAAATGAATGATGTGCAGAGTTATTTTGCCTATGTCAAGACCCTGGGCTACGGAGATGTAAACAATGCAGAGAAAGACTCCCTCCTTTATACCTCAGGTGAGAATCTTTACATTTCCGGTAAATGTGATAAAGCAATGGAGGTATTCAGAAACTATCTGAATGAATTTCAATCCGGAAGCTTCAGGCTTAACGCACAGTTCTATCTTGCTGAATGCCTCAATTCATCGGGTAACAAGGATGAAGCTCTGAGGCTGTATCAGGAAGTCATCAAGGTTCCAAACAATCAGTTCATGGAACAATCACTGGCCACCGCAGCACAATTACTCTACGAAAGGGAGGATTATTCTGCTGCCTTCGATTATTTCGAGAAGCTTGAAAAGGTAACATCGGAGGCAGGTAACAAACAGACTGCCCTGAGAGGACAGCTCAGGTCAGCTTACCAGGATGGCGATGCCCAGAAGAGCATAAAAGCAGCTGACCGGATTAACACTTCAGCGAATATGCCTGAAGAATTGGTTCGGGAGGCAACATTTATCAGTGCAAAAGCGCATTACAGCCTTAATGAATATGATGAAGCGCTGAGGGATTTCAGGAAAACGGCCACGGAGGTTGTGAGCGCTGAAGGCGCTGAATCGAAATACAGGGTCGCCGAGCTGCTGTTTAAAAAAGGCAGTATGGATGAATCAGAAAAGCTTGTTAATCAATTTATCAGCCAGAATTCACCGCATCAGTTCTGGATGGCAAAAATGTTTCTTCTTCTTGCGGACATAAGCATAAAAAAGGGAGATACTTTGCAGGCGAAGGCAACACTCCAGAGCCTTAAGGAATACTATACAACTGATAATGATGGAATTCTTGATGAAGTAAAATCCAAACTTGATTCACTCGGAGACGGGAATTGATTGACTGTAAAAGATATCAGAAAACTTTGAAACAGATGTGAAATGACAAGAAGAATACTGATAATACTCCTGATACTTACATTCCTCTTACCTGTGACGGGCCAGGTTAAAAAGGAAGGATCAGAACTTAAGAGGGAAGTGACCCTTTATAATCCGTACAAGCCATCGCTGGCCGATGCCAGGAAGAAAAGCTATCTGCCTGAAATTAACGATACAACATCAGTCAAACCGATTTTCACTTATAATGTGATATCGTCGCCGTTCACTCCGACCTATCAGATTAACCCTATCAAATCAGCGTCTCTTCTTTCTGATCCGCTTCCGAAGCTGTATAAAAGCTATGTTAAAGCAGGACTCGGTAATTATAACACACCGTACGGGGAGCTTAGCATTACAAACCTCCGGTCAAAAAAAGGTGCAATCGGATTCTATGCTAAGCATCATTCGTCCAACGGTAATGTTACACTGGTGAACAGCCAGAAGGTGCCGGCAGGTTTTATGGATAACAATGCTTCGATGTTTGGAAAGAAATTCTTCAGTAAAAGCATTTTTGATATTTCTGCAGATTTTATCCAGAAAAACAGGTATGCATACGGATACAATACTGAAACCCCGTACGATTTCATAAAGAAGGATATTAAGCTCGGATATTTTGACATAGGTGCAGATGCCTCATTTTCATCACTGAACCTTGATTCAACTGACTTTTCCTACAGGTTCGGTATTCATTATGACTATTTTAAATATGCTAGTGACCAGACAATGGGCCATGCCGGTTTTATAGGGACAATGTCAAAGCTTTACAAGGGTTTTTATGTAGGAGCAAGTCTGGGATTCGATCATTATAAACCTTCAGATTCCCTTTATCTGAAGTCCAAGTACATATTCTCAATCGCCCCGTACGTAAGCAAAAGCACGCAGCAATGGAATTTCAGTGTCGGAGCCGAACTGATGCTGGAAAGGAACCTGGAGAATTCAGCCAAACCTCATTTTTATCCGAAGATAAGCTTCGGATTCAGTATTGTTCCGGAATACATGAGGTTTTTTGCAAAACTTGACGGAAGACTGGAAAACAATGAACCTGCGAAGGTGTTTTCAGAAAATCCGTTTCTGGTTCCCGATGGCTCGCTTTTCAGGGTGCCGAATACAAGTTATCCGCTCATATTGTCAGCTGGTTTGAAAGGAAACGATGGTATCGGAGGGAATTACCTAGCATCGGTCTCCTACTCTGTTGTAAACAATATGCTCCTGTACTCCAATATTGTTTATCCGGATACAGCATTCAGGGTTGAACGTGGCAATCACTTCATCATTGTGCCCGATGATGCTGAGGTTCTTAATATCCACGGGGAGATGACTGGAAGCATAACTAACAAGCTCTCATTTAATTCTTCGCTTAACTTATACAAGTACACGCTGTCAGAGAATGAATTTGCATGGAACAAGCCTAACTGGGACGGGACACTGGGACTGATCTATAATCTGCGGAATAAAATAATCGCAGGTGTAGATTTGACACTTCTTGGAAGCAGGAAGCTGATGATAAGTCAAAGCCCGACCGGATGGATGACCCTTGCTCCAGATGTTATTGAAAAACCAGTACATTTTAATCTTGGCTTCAGTGCTGAATACAGATACACAAAAATCCTCTCATTCTGGCTGAGGGTAAATAATGTCTCTAACGAGCGTTTCTATGAATGGGCATTTTATCCGTCCCAGATGTTCAATTTTATGCTTGGGTTCAGCTACAGCCTTTGAAAATGGTATGAGGTTTGTAGCATAATAAGGTCCGTGGTTCTCACGACCGCATAATTGCACAATTTTTAGACACATGAGTTGTTAATTTCTTTAACAAATTGTGCATTACTTTATAGTTCTTTTAACTAAAAAAAACAGCAGAAATTGGTATCTTTACAGTATATAATAATAATCATTAAATCAGTTTCTTAGAGAGACTGAAAAGCCCCTCGGAACTGAAGAAAAATGAAGCAATAATTTGCAGAAATAATTTTATTGAATGATGAGTGAGAATGGGAAAAAATTGCAGGATGGCACTGAATATTCTGCCGAGAGTATTCAAGTTCTGGAAGGTCTTGAGGCTGTGCGGAAAAGGCCTGCAATGTACATTGGAGACATTGGAATCAAAGGGCTGCATCATCTTGTATATGAGGTAATTGATAATTCAATTGATGAGGCTCTGGCAGGTTACTGCACCAAGATCGAGATTATTATCTTTGAAGATGGTTCCCTGACAGTGACAGATGACGGGAGAGGAATCCCCACAGACCTTCACGAAAAGGAGCAGAAATCAGCTCTTGAGGTAGTAATGACTCTCCTTCATGCAGGCGGAAAATTCGACAAGGAATCCTATAAAGTATCCGGTGGGCTTCATGGGGTTGGTGTTTCATGCGTCAATGCCCTGTCGGAGCATCTGACAGCAACGGTAATGCGTGAAGGCAAGATCTTCAGGCAGGAATATGAAAGGGGAAAACCTGTCACCGAAGTTACTGTCATTGGTAAAACTGACAAATCCGGTACAATAATCACCTTTAAACCTGATGCAACTATATTCCAGACAACTGAATTCAACTTTGAGATCCTGTCGGCAAGGCTCCGGGAACTTGCATATCTTAACAAGGGTATCTTACTGACAATCAAAGATGAACGCGAGCTGGTTGAAAATGGAAATGGCGGAAAGGCGCGCTACGAGGAATTCAGGTCATCACATGGACTCAAAGAATTTATCGAGTATCTCGATGTAAACAGGGAAAGACTGATTGAGGCACCGATACATGTTTCCTATGACAAGACAGCGATCCCCGTCGAAATTGCACTTGAATACAATAACTCATTCTCGGAAAATGTCCACTCTTATGTGAATAATATCAATACAATTGAGGGCGGAACACACCTCGCAGGGTTCAGGAGAGGACTTACCCGGACACTTAAAAAATATGCTGAGGATTCCGGGGCAACAGCAAAACTCAAATTTGATATAAATGGCGATGATTTCAGGGAAGGACTTACTGCCATAATTTCAGTAAAGGTTGCTGAACCACAGTTTGAAGGACAAACAAAAACAAAACTGGGCAACTCTGAAGTAATGGGCGCGGTCGACCAGGCAGTTAGCGCGATGCTGACAAATTATCTTGAAGAACATCCGAAAGACGCGCGAACAATAGTTCAGAAGGTCATTCTTGCAGCCACCGCCCGGCATGCGGCAAGAAAGGCCAGAGAATTAGTCCAGAGGAAAAATGAATTTTCAGGTTCAGGGTTGCCAGGAAAACTGGCCGATTGCGCAGACCGGGATCCGGAAAAATGCGAGATTTACCTTGTTGAGGGTGATTCAGCCGGAGGAACGGCAAAGCAGGGTCGTGACCGCAGGTTCCAGGCAATACTCCCGCTCAGGGGGAAGATCCTGAATGTTGAAAAAGCAATGCAGCACAGGATATATGAGAGCGAGGAGATAAAGAACATCTTTACGGCCCTGGGTGTGAATATAGGAACTGATGAGGACAGCAAAGCGCTTAACCTGGCAGGATTAAGGTATCATAAAATCATAATAATGACCGATGCCGACGTCGACGGATCGCACATTACCACGCTTATTATGACCTTCTTCTTCAGGTATATGCAGGACCTTATCAGAGGAGGAAACCTGTTCATCGCCACACCACCGCTTTATCTGGTGAAGAAAGGAAAGACAGAACGATACTGCTGGAGCGAGGAAGAACGTGAGTCATCGATCAAGGAGTTGGGACAGGGAAAGGATTCAACAGTAAGTGTCCAGCGATACAAGGGTCTTGGTGAAATGAATGCCGGGCAACTCTGGGAAACTACTATGAATCCTGAAACACGGACTTTAAGGCAGGTCACAATTGAAAGTGCGGCGGAAGCTGACCATATTTTCTCGATGCTTATGGGTGATGAAGTACCTCCAAGAAGGGAATTCATAGAAGCTCACGCCAAATATGCAAAGATTGATGCATAGTTAGTCAGCGTTTAATTTCGTAAAATATCTGCTTTATAAAAAAAACTGGTCAGAGTTCAGACTCCAATCAGTTTTCTTTTTATTGTGACGGCATTATACCTGCAAACCTCACTACAGCAGAAGCATCTGATACATTTTCTGTCAGTCAGAACAACGTGGTTCTTTATATGAGGATCCATGACAATTGCATTCTGAGGGCATATCTTTATACATTCCCGGCAGCCTGAACAGTTTAAAGGATTAAAAACAGGCCTTCTTTCAAGCTTCCTGAGAAACTGCAGCCGGTTCTTAATAAACTTGAACGAAATATTCCCGTTTTGAGAAATAGGTATTCTTTTGAAGTCTGTTTTAACTATTGTATCAATCACAGGACCATCATATTCGATTTCCTCGAATGAATGAAGCCATAAGCCCCGCGCTAAGGCAATCCTGCTTGTGGGGATATCCCTGGGATTATATCCGGCTATCCTGCTGGCAATTACATCGAGAGCTAAAGGATTTGAAGATCCTATCAGCACCCCGGTTTTCACAGGTTTCCCCTGTCCCGGTCCTGGTCCTTCCATCCCGATGATACCGTCCATCAGGTAAAAATGTTGAGTGACCGATTCATTAAGGTCGACAAGGAATCTGCTGAAGCTTTCCCTGTCCTGGTGGAGAGCATGCTGCTTTGCTTTAGAGAAACCCGGTACGAGTCCCAGTGTATTTTTTATTGCACCAGTGAAGTAAACAAGTTCATGATTCTTGAGTTTTGGCACTGAGAAGATAAGGTCAACATCATTAATTACTGATGCTATCCTGATCTTTCCGTTCCTCAGCTTAATTTCGCCGGGTTTTCTGTTGAAATCAATCCATGGTACATTGGAAACCTCAAGCACTCTGCTTATTCCTGATTTGTCAGGTCTGAATCCTTTAAGATGTATTGAGGGTGAATCTCCCGCATATACGGTGGCCCCTTTTTCCTTAAGGAACCTGATTAAGGCCTCTATAACGACCGGGTGGGTGGTTACACATTTTTCAGGTGCGCTGTCAGTAAGAACATTTGGCTTGATAAGCACCTTCTTGTTATGCAGGTCGGGTCCGCTGCACGCTCTGTAAATATCAGAAATATTGTGATAAACAATATCAGTATCATAATCGGTACACTTCCGTAAAGCTACTTTACTATTCATTTAATTTTTTATAATTGCTTCTTTCAGAATTTCTTCAATTCCTTCTACTATTGCCTGTGACGGTCCGGAAAAATTATTGATAATAATGCAGAAAACAAGATCCCTGCCTGTTTTTGCCTTCAAATATCCTGCATAGCTTCTTACTCTCGTCATTGATCCACTTTTTGCTCTTAGTTTTGAATCGAACACAGGATCCGTGAAAGCACTTTTCAGCGTACCCTCTTTTCCTGCATCCGGTAGCGATCTATAAAATTCGCTGAAATACTTTCCATTATATTTAAGGTGGAATAATAATTCTGCCATTTTCCCTGAAGAAATAGCGTCAAGCGGAGAAACGCCACTTCCGTCAGTGAGATAGATTCCATCGGTCCCGATACCCGTATCATTAAGGTATTGGTTTAACACCTCCAGTCCGGCTGCTGTCGATCCGCTGTCCTTAAATACTTTTCCCATCTCTTTCAGAAGATGTTCAGCGTACAGATTCATGCTCTCATGATTGAGGACTTCAATTATCTCCTCAAGCGGAGGTGAGAGAACCTCGGAGATTAAGACAGGCTCTTTTTCATATGGCATCTTCAGCAATCTGGAAGTTGTAGGCTGGCCCGAAATTTTAATGCCTGCTGAGTCGAGCATGTTGTTAAGTACTTTTGCCAGGAACAGAGGCGGATCAGGAATGGATGCCCTGAGGACAAAGTCTTCCCGGTTTGCAGGAATTGAACCTCCGAGCCAGCCGGAATTGCCGTATGGGGCTGAAAACACATAACCGTTATCCTTATCGCCGGATGCTATAAGCCAGTTTGATAATTCATATTTACAGCTTGCCGGAGTGATAGAAATTATTTCAGGAAGTGTACCCTCTGATAATGTGCGGAAATGTATTCTGAAGGTATTGTCGAAGACTGACAATCCGTAAACGCCTGCTCCGTAATAATTTCCCAGGTCTTCCCACAGCCATTTCGGAGGCACCGGCTGATAGTCATAACGGGAATCATCAACTAATACCCTGCCCTCAATCTTTTTGATACCCAGGTCTTTAACAGCAACTATCCAGTTCTTAAATAAACTGCTATAGTGATCTGAAAAATATTCTGACCCAAGTGCAGGATCACCTCCTCCTTTTATTATCAGGTCGCCTGTCAGTTTCCCGGTGGTCCTGTTCAGGGATCCGGAATATCCCAGCAGTGTTCTGAATCTGTATTGAGGACCAAGGAGTTCCAGAGCTGCCGAAGAAGTAATGAGTTTAAGTACTGATGCCGGAATGAGACTTTTTTCAGAGTCGTATTGATAAACTATCCTGCCGTCAGTTGCATCCAGGAAACAGACTGAAACGGATGCATGTGCCATAGATGTGTCGGCAAGAAGAGTTTCAACAGATTCCCTCTGGGAGTAAATAAGCTGGGTTGTAAGCAAAACCGGAAATAGAAGAAAACTCCTGTACATCTTTCTTATTTGCGGTTAAGTTCAAGTGTTGACAGGAGTCCGCATGCTGCCTGAATATCAGCGCCTCTGCTTGCTCTTACTGTAGTCAGGATACCTTTGGCATTCAATGACTCCCTGAATTCGGTTACGCGCTCTGGCTCAGGACTATGAAATTCTGATCCGGGGATCGGATGAAACCTGATAATGTTTATCCTGCACTTTATCCCGTTCAATATACCTGCAAGTTCTTTAATATGCCTGGGGGAATCATTCACTCCATCAAAAAGAATATATTCAAAAGATACCCTTCTCTGGTTGTTGATATCGAAATTCCTGATTATATCCAGAACTTCCCTGACAGTATTGGTTTTCTGAATGGGCATCAGTTTTCTTCTTTCCTCGTCAAATGGGGAATGAAGACTGACTGCCAGATGGCACCTTGTCTTTTCAAGGAACTCCTTAAGGCGGCTTATCAGGCCCACCGTGCTGACGGTTATCCTGGTCGGACTCCATCCGTAACCCCAGCTACTGGTCATGATGTCCAGGCTTTTAAGTACTTCCTGGAGGTTGTCCAGCGGTTCCCCCATTCCCATATAGACCATATTTGTAAGTGTCTTGAATTCAGGAAGGCTGCGGAACTGGTTCAGGATTTCGTTTGAGGAGAGGTTACCCTGGAAACCCTGCCTCCCTGTCATGCAGAAAATGCAGCCCATTTTACAGCCTGCCTGTGAAGATATGCATATGGTTGCCCTCTCCTCGTCTGGTATGTAAGCAGTTTCTATATATTTATCGTTGAGTACTTTAAACAGATATTTTTTTGTGCCGTCCCTGCTCACCGAAACCCTTTCTGGATCCATGAGGCCGATTTCATATTCTTCTGAAAGAGCTTCTCTCATTTTTTTTGAGAGGTTGGTCATCTCATCGATGGTTTTTATCTCTTTTCCGTATAGCCAGTCAGCCATCTGTTTCGCAGCAAAACCAGGCATTCCGATACGCTTTGTAACAGCTATCAGCTCATTAAGGGTTTTGCCGTATAATTTTTCTTTCTGCATAACTTTTAAAGGCAACAGGCTACTGGCGTCAGGCAACAGGTGGTATGATAAATATCGATATTACACCTGATACCTATTTAACGCCCATAGAATATCACCCATCGCCTTTCCGATAGGTATCGGTAGCCTATAATACATAATACGTAATACATTCTTCTGCCGGTAGCCTTAATTAAATCCATATCCGGCCTTCTGCAGGTCTTTTATTGATTTAAATGGTTTTGGGGGATTAAGGTACCTGTTAAGATGGTTGTAAATCTTCAAGCGGATCTCCTTTGCTTCCATATAGTCCATCCTGTCAAAAGAATGACCTCCAGGCATATTCTGAAAAATCTCATACGTGAAATTTGTTTTGCCCTCGGCTTTCAGGGATTTAATAAGATGCTCAACCTCAAGAACATTCACATCTTCATCATTCGTGTTGGTATGTATCAGCAACGGGGTATTCCTGTATTTCTCCACCTGCCAGGCAGGAGACCTTTTCCTATATTCGTTCACATTCTGATCAGCCGGCTTGCCAATAGCTGCTTGTTCTGAAAACAGATCCCTGTATTCCTGGTCCTTATAACCCATACGGGCAATAAGATCGCTTACCGGGACGCCTGCAAAGGCAACTTTGTACTTATCAGGATATTCAAAAATGTCAAAAAGGGCTATATAGCCCCCGTGGCTCCAGCCTGCTATTCCGACCCGATCCTTGTCCACAATTGAATAATTATCAATCATGTACTGGCGGCTTGCATCCACATCCTGTACCTCAAGTCCTCCGTAATCTATATTCTCATACATTGCTTTGCCATATCCTGTGGAGCCCCTGTATTCAGCAGCTGTAACTATATATCCCTGAGATACCAGTTCCCTGATTATATGCGTGTAGTAAGTATCAAAATTAGCATGAACGCCCCCGTGCGGAAAAACAATTAAAGGGTATTTCTTATCAGGATCAGCGTTTCTGGGGATGAAAATATAGGTCCAGAATTTTACGGGATTACCAGCTCCCTGACCGGTTGGATTGGACTCTTTAGCCAGGGGTGGACCGGTGATATATACCTTATCTATATATGCTATATCTCCCACCTTGTTGTACCAGTAAACATCATCAATTTTTTTCTCAATAACATCCATTCTTTGATCAAGGTTTTCGAAGCGTGAGTTTAAACGCGTAATGGCGTTCATCAGTTCGGTTGTCCCGGGCTGAGCAGGGCACTTTACAGCGAATGAAACTAACAATGATGCAGTACCTAAAAGAGCAACAATCTTTTTCTTCATGATGCAGCACATTAAATTAACAGGAAATACGAAAGATACCAGCAGGTCAAATATTACTAATGTTCTTTTTGCATGGACAGTTAGCTTCCAAATCAGGAGATATTCCTGAGGATCTTTTCAACCCCTTCAACCCCCTTCAACCCCTTCAACCCCTTCAACCCCTTTTACACTCCAATTTCACCCGAAAATACAAATGTAGCAGGACCAGTTAACCATATATCACTGATTTCCTTACCATTAACTTTAAAATCAACCATAAGATCCCCACCTCTGGTCCTGACATTTACAGGACCACTGCCAAAATGTCCTGAAAGAACTGAAGCAATGGCAGAAGCTGTGACACCGGTTCCACATGAAAGGGTTTCATCTTCAACTCCTCTTTCAAAAGTGCGCACAAAAATGCCGTTATTCTCAACTTCCACGAAATTAACGTTAGTGCCGCCAGGCTTGAAGTCTTCTGACCATCTTAATTTCTTTCCCTCAGAGTAAACATCAATTTTTTCCACACCGGTTGTGAAAAGTACGTAATGAGGTGATCCGGTATTGATAAAGTAGTTGTTCCCTATGATCTTAGGTTCTTTTACATCGTTCATTTTCAGCTTTATAAGGTCTCCGACTCTCAGTGCTTGATGAATGCCGTCAATTGTTTTGAATGTGACTTTATCCTTTCCTATTCCAAGCTTCATTGCAAAATCAGCTGTACACCTACCCCCATTTCCGCACATTGAACCCTCAAATCCGTCCGAATTAAAATAGGACATCCTGAAATCATAACCGGGCAGGTTGCTGATAAGTATCAGACCATCAGCACCAATACCGAATCTCCGGTCGCAAAGTCTGTTGATGAGTACTGAGTCCGACTGATTAAATGAATCCTTTCGGTTGTCTATTATTATGAAGTCATTTCCGGCTCCCTGATATTTGTTAAAAGCGATTACCATCTGTGTTAAAGTGTTGTTAAATGTTTGTAAATTAATCGAAACCAATAAAAAAATGCATGAACTTTGTTAAACAATAAGCATAAAAACCGGTTATAAAGATATGAATCTTTTAAATGCTCAAAACAGGTATAATATTTGAGGAACCAACCGGGGATTAAATTAAAAACAGGATTTAAATTAATAAGAAAACAATTATGAAAGCAAAGTATTTTTTGGGTGCGGTGTTAATGGCTATTCTGGGAGCAGCTATAGCATTATTTGCCTATACCAGGATCATCGAAAAACCTGCAACGGTTTTAACGAGAAATGACAGTTCAAAAATCAGCACACAGGAAGCATCACCTGTGTTGACTTCATATCCTTTGCAGGATCCGCAGCCAGTTGATCTTACCTATGCTGCTGAGCTAACCGTGCATGCCGTTGTCCACGTTCATATTAAAACGACTGTGGGAGCCGAAGCTAATAATCCAATTTTACAATGGTTTTATGGTGACAGATCCTCAAGGCCAAGGGAGGTAAGTGGTTATGGTTCGGGAGTAATCATATCACCTGACGGTTATATTATTACGAACAATCATGTTGTAGAGGATGCTGATAATATTGAAGTCGTTTTGAACGATAACAGGACATTCCCGGCCAAGCTTATCGGACGTGATCCCAACACTGACATTGCCCTGCTTAAGATCAATGCAGCAAACCTTCAGTTTATTAAATATGGTGATTCAGACCAGCTTAAACTTGGTGAGTGGGTTCTTGCAGTAGGTAATCCCTTTAATCTTACTTCCACTGTCACAGCAGGTATAGTAAGTGCAAAAGGCAGGAATCTTGGGATACTTGACAGCAATTACAGTATTGAATCATTTATCCAGACCGATGCAGCCCTTAATGTAGGTAACAGTGGAGGAGCCCTTGTAAATACAAAAGGCTTGCTTGTAGGAATTACCTCAGCAATTGTTTCACCGAGCGGGGCTTATGCAGGAAATTCATTCGCAATCCCTGTAAATATTGTAAAGAAGGTTGTTGGAGACCTTAAGGAATACGGGCAAGTACAACGGGCAATCATCGGTGTTAATATTAAGGCAGTTACTGAGGAAGATGCAAAGAAGAATAAGTATGATGAGCTAAAAGGAGCTGTAATTTCGAACATAGTTCCTGGCGGTTCAGCCGATGCAGCCGGACTTAGAGAAAATGACATTGTGACGAAGTTTGACGGAGTGGCGGTTAATTCTCCTTCCGAATTACAGGAACAGGTCGGTGAACATCGTCCAGGCGATAAAGCTACTATCACCTATATTCGCAATGGCAAGGAGAATACGGTTTCGATTACACTTAAAAACATTGCAGGTACCACAAGCCTGGTTACACCAGAAATGGAAGAAGGTCCGATGGTTCTTGGTGCACGCATTGAATCGCTCAGTCCTTCTGAAAGAGATAAGTATGATGTGGATTCAGGGGTTAAAGTTACCGAGATCAATGATGGTAAGTTAAAGGATCTTGGGATAAGGAAAGGATATATTATTCTCAGCATTAACGGCAAGAAAGTTAAAAGTGCTTCAGATGTACGTGATGCTGTTGGAGGGCAAAAGAACCTCAAGTCCATTGAAGGCATACAGTCAGATGGTACAATGTTCAGCTATTCCTTCAGAAATTAAGAGGAGAAGAATATCTAAAAGGCTATGAATCAGGGGATTCATTAATTTGGATCTCCTGATTATAACATTATTGAATATTTTTTGTTTATAATTTCAATAAGCAATATCTTTGCGGAAATTTTTTCGGAGGCAGAATGAGACAGTTAAAAATTACCAAATCCATAACAAACAGAGAAAGTGCCTCACTTGACAAGTATCTGCAGGAGATTGGTAAAGAAGAGTTGATATCGGTTGAAGAAGAAGTAGAACTGGCACAGAGGATAAAGAAGGGAGACCGTGCTGCTCTTGAAAAACTGACCAAAGCAAATCTGCGATTTGTCGTTTCAGTAGCCAAGCAATATCAGAACCAGGGTTTAAGTCTTCCTGACCTTATAAATGAAGGTAACCTTGGGCTTATAAAGGCTGCTGAGAAGTTTGATGAGACAAGAGGTTTCAAGTTCATCTCATACGCAGTATGGTGGATCAGGCAGTCAATACTGCAGGCTCTGGCTGAACAGTCGAGAATTGTAAGGCTGCCCCTTAACCAGGTGGGTTCACTTAATAAGATAAACAAAGCTTTTTCAAGGTTTGAGCAGGAAAACGAACGGACACCTTCTCCCGAAGAGCTGGCTGATGTTCTTGAGTTACCTAAAGAGAAAGTTACTGATACTCTTAAGGTTTCCGGTCGGCATGTGTCGGTCGATGCACCCTTTATTGAAGGTGAAGACAATAGTCTTCTTGATGTTCTGACAAACACCGACTCCCCGGTCGCAGACAAGCTTCTGATGGATGAATCTCTTTCGAGGGAGATTTACAGGGCTCTTGCAACTCTTACTGAGCGTGAGAGGGATATCATACGGTTCTTCTTCGGTATCGGGTGTCAGGAAATGACACTTGAAGAAATAGGTGAGAAATTCGGATTGACCCGTGAGAGGGTCCGTCAGATAAAGGAAAAGGCAATCCGCAGACTCAGGCACACCTCGAGGAGCAGGTTGCTTAAAGGCTATCTGGGTTAATTATACCAGAAGGTATATAAAATGATTCAGGGACATTAGATTAATGTCCCTTTTTTATATAAAAACAAGCCAAGGGGCAGCGGAAAGTTCATATAGATTCCCTCCAATTCATTTTTGGCCGTAAGTAGGTGGCTTATAATATAGTAGACTTGCATTCCCCCATCGAGATCATCATTTAATTCCGTTTTATAACAGTCAGATAGAAATTAACAGGCTGAGATAAAATTGTAACATTTGTTACAATTATTTGACCGTTAGCCGATATATGGACCTATGCCCGGATTAAAAAATATATCGTAATTTTTAATTACCTTAATTGTCCTTAGATTGACCCAAACAAATTTCCAATGCTTAAGATCCATCAAAAAATAATCATTGCAATTTTCGCACTGACAACTATCATACTCCATTTTTTACCGGGATCTCCCTTTGAATATCACAGGGATGAACTTTTGTATTTTTCTCTCTGTAATCATCTTGATTTTGGTTATGCAACTGTTCCTCCTTTTACAGGATTTATGGCTTTCCTGGCTAAGAGCTCTTTTGGTTATTCTTTATTTGCCGTAAGATTTTTTCCTGCAATCTTAAGTGGTGTTTTGATTTATCTGGCCTCACTCATTGCCAAAGAATTAAATGGTGGCTTTCGTGCCCAACTAATGACTTCAATTGGTACCGGGACCAGCATATTTTTATGCACCATCTACGGAGTCTTTACCCCTTATTGTTTTGACATCTTCTTCTGGACCCTGACAATTTTATATTTAATCAGGTTTATAAAGACAAATTCAAATTTCTACCTGATAATTCTTGGAGCCATAATTGGAGTTGCCTTTCTCAATAAGTACAGTATCCTGTTTATTCTTTTTTCAATATTGGTTGTAATTCCATTTACAAAACATAGAAAAATC
>JAUZNW010000250.1 GCA_030706785.1 Bacteroidota bacterium
CATCAGCATTCCGGCGACCTGTTCCTTTGACGCGGCTCCCCTCCCGGTTATTGACATCTTGATCTTCCTCGGGGCATATTCAAAAATCGGTATAGAACGGCTTAATGCGGCCGCTATAGCGGCCCCCTGTGCCCGGCCAAGCTTAAGCATGGACTGCACATTTTTCCCGAAGAACGGGGCTTCAATTGCAAGTTCATCAGGATGATACTCCTCAATAATCCCTAATGTCCGTTCGAATATATGCTTCAGTTTTACGTAGTGATCGTCAAACTTTGAAAGGTCAATTTCTCCAATAGTAATCAGCTCAGGCGTATTCCCCGAAGTTCTTATCAATCCATAACCAGTGATGCTGGTCCCCGGATCTATCCCCAGTATAATTCTCTCGTCAGGTTTTTTTCTCAAGCAGGTTTGAAAAAATCTATTTATTTACTATAGTGAATCCCTTTGTCATCCAGGATGGCTTTTCTGACATCTGCGGATAACGATGGAATGCAGATACTGCTCTCTTTGCAGTGGAGCCGGTCTCAAGATAATGAATTGCTTCCTTAAGACAAAGCTCTCTCCTGTCAGCGAAATCATGGGTAACATCGTCAAATACCTCCTCATCCGGGATAATGCCTCCAAAATAATCACCCTCATTGTTTTTGTTTACCATCTTGAAAGTCACAGGCCAGAAGAAATACTTCTGACCAACTGCCCAGCCGTTCATTCCAACAGGTTTGCCGGTTGTTGTGTCGCCAATTGTGACAAGGTTAAGATATGGTTTAAGTCCATTCATTACAGCTTCACTTGCTGAAGCTGTCAGCCTTGTTGTGATAACAACCATTCTTGGCAGATCAAGCGGGGAGGGGGTTGTCTTGAAGAGATAGTTAACATTTTGATCAGTGTGCTTGTCGTTGTAGCTCAGCTTGGCAAATACAGAATTGGTTCCCACATTATTACCTGCAATATAGCTTGCAAGCTCCTGGGCAATATAGAGGTAGCCGCCTGAATTGTACCTCAGGTCGAGTATGAGATCTTTTACATTATTTGCCCTGAAATAGGCAAATGCGGTAAGAAGCTCGTCATGGGATGGCTGAATAAAGGATTCAAACACAAGGTGTCCGGTAACGCCCGATGACAGATGAAGAGTATCATAAAGCAGAACGGAATTTACCGTAAACTCCTTTTTGGTGGAGGAGAAAGTCGTATCGGTTCCGTTAGGGCGTGTGAAAACAAAGGTATTTGTTACACCAGCAGTACTTGCCCCAAGTGCCGTATTATAGGCAGTAGCATCTCCGTCGTGAATAATCTGGGCAATATTGTAGCCGTTGATGCTCTTGACTATCCATCCCCTGCGGACTCCGCTTGCATAAAGAGGTGATCCGGAATAGATCATGGCTATCCTGGCTTTCTGCGACTCATCAAGGCCGATTCTTATGCCGTGACCGACGAAGTTGCCTTCCATTTCAGAAACAAATTCATTATAATCGGCAACAAAACTCCAGTGGTCAAAGGTTGTATATCTCATTGCATCCATGAGTGCATAAGGATCTTTATAATTATCCTTGGTAACTGCTGGCATCAGATTATACCAGTAATACCAGTCATTCATAAGGTAATAGAGTGTGTCCCTGGCCATGGCATCGGACAGGGTCGGGGAACCTGTGTTCTGATCTTTTTTACATGAGGTGAATATTGAGGCAAAAACAAGGGTTATCAAAATCGGAAGGATTACTAATTTTCTCATACAGTGAAGTTTTTATAACGCTGTATTCCAGCCCTAAAATAACAATTTAAACACTCTTTAGTTTTCCGTTCTGAATTAATATTCCTGAAATAATCAGCAATAATCCTGCCGGAGTTGTGTAAAAAACCGGTTCATGCAGAATAAAATGAACAAAAACAAGAGAAAGGAAAGGGGCAAGATAAACCAGATTGCTAACCTTATCAGTGGTTGAAGCGAGCTGCAGAGCTTTTAGCCAGAGGAAGAAAGTTATTCCCATTTCGAAGAGTCCGATATAGATTGAAGCAGCAATTCCCCTGAATCGGATTGTTTCAGGCCACTTGCCGGTGATGATGAGGAACACAATCAGGCATGAAGAACCAAACACGAAATTCAGAAAAAGCTTGACCGCTTCATCTCTTTTGTCCCTGACGTTCAGTATGAAGTAAAAAGCCCAGAAAACCGAGCTGCCGGTTGCAAGCAGGACGCCCCGGATATCAGCATGCCCGGGCCTGAAAAGTTTACCCTGCGAAGAAATAACATATACTCCTATGAAGGATATAAACAGGGCAACAAAACTTTTTGCTCCGATCTTCTGCTTTAGTATGGGGACCGACAGAAAGACCAGGATAATAGGCCAGATCATGTTGAGAGGCTGTGCCACCTGGGCCGGAAGCAGTTGATAAGCTTTCAGCAAAATCAGATAGTAGACGAAAGGATTGATAAGTCCCAGAAGAGCTGAACTCATTAGATCCTTTGCTGAATTGATCTTTAGCAGACCTGTTTTCTTTTCCAGAACCAGGATTACCAGCAGGACTGTAGCTGATGTCAGTGAAGCTATTGTAAGCATCGGAAGGATAGGGAGCTCGCCAAGTGCCAGCTTAAAAGCGGTGGGAATAGTCGACCAGAAAAATATTGCCAGTAGAGCGTAAATATATGACTTCTTGTTTTTATCCATTACTCCATAAATGTTCTGCAGAAGCGATTTGTTTCAGAATTTTACCTCCCTTCCAGTGGGGATGGGGGTCGTTTTATGGATTAACTGATCCTGTCAAATCCGGTATAAGGTACGAGCACTTCGGGTATCATTATTCCCGGTTCCGTCTGGTTATTTTCGAGGATAGCGGCGACGATCCTTGGCAGGGCAAGGGCGCTGCCATTAAGTGTATGAACCAGCTTCGTCTGCTTGTCTCCCTTTTCCCTGAACCTGCATTTCAGCCTGTTTGCCTGGAAAGATTCGAAATTGGATACGGAGCTGACTTCAAGCCACCTTTTTTGCGCTGCCGACCAGACTTCAAAGTCATAGGTC
>JAUZNW010000251.1 GCA_030706785.1 Bacteroidota bacterium
ATCAAAAAGGATGCGCTTAAAGTATTCAGAAAATCCAGGGTGGATTTTTAAGCCAGATCCATTACTTAATCAAGCCCCTGACTCAAGCACCGAATCAAATATTCAATTCTCGCTGCGTTAACCTGTACGGAATTCAGCGTTATCAATCTGATACACAATAATCTAAACTGAGTCTTTTGCAGTTAAGATGTATGTATCAAAAAAACTAATTTTTCAGGTATCTTATCACGATAGCTGCTTTACTGCCACCTATCAGTTTTTCCAGGGTGTCACCAGGAGTCTCTTTGATCTTTTCGAGCGAGTCAAAATTCTTAAGAAGTATTTCCTTGGTTTTTGGTCCGATCCCTTTTATGTTATCAAGTTCGGACCTTGTCATTCCCGAAGAACGCTTGTCTCGGTGGAAATTTATCCCGAACCTGTGCGCTTCATTTCTTATCTGCTGTATAAGCTTCAGGCTGTATGAATTTTTGTCAAGATAGATCGGCACGGAATCACCCGGGAAGTATATTTCTTCCAGCCTCTTGGCAATGCCGATGATTGTAATCCTATCCCTCAGGTTTAATTTGTCAATACTCTTCATTGCCGAGGCAAGCTGCCCTTTGCCGCCATCAACAATTACCAGCTGCGGAACCTGTTTCCCTTCCTCAATCAGCCTTTTATATCGTCTGTAGATAACCTCTTCCATTGATGAAAAATCATCAGGGCCGGTGACCGTTTTTATATTGAAATGCCGGTAATCTTTTTTGCTGGGCTTCCCGTTCCTGAATACGACACAAGCGGCGACCGGATTGGCCCCCATTATGTTCGAGTTGTCGAAGCACTCAATATGTACAGGCAGGTCCGGCATGTGAAGATCATTTTTAACCTTTTCTAGGTTTTTTCCGGTCCTGGCTTCCGGACGGTGTTCCAGCAGTTTCTTCCTCTGCTCAAGCCTGTAATATAATGCATTCCTTTCCGCCAGCTCAAGAAGCTTGAGTTTCTCACCCATCTTCGGTATGGTGTACTTTACTTTAATCAACTGAAAATCAGGTTTGAAAGGTACAATAATCTCAGACGAATCGCTTGAGAAGCGGGTCCTTACTTCGGTTATTGCGAAGCCCAGCAGTGTTTCCCTGTCTTCATCCAGCTTCGACCTCATGTCAAGCGTAAATGTTTGAGCCACTGCCCCTTCCACTACTTTTAGATAGTTTACATAACACCTGGTTCCGTCCTGGGTAAAGGCAAATACATCCACATCCCTGATGGTATTGCTGACAACTGCAGAACGGCTTCGGTACCTGGTAAGAATGTCGATCTTGTCTTTCATCATCTGTGCTTCCTCAAAACCCAGCCGGGTGGAGAATTCCTTCATTTGCTCCTTTAAATGTTCTGTAACAGTTATCAGGTTGCCCCTGAGGATCTCCTTTATCTGAACAATGCTTTCGTTATAATCCTCCTCTGTCTGCCATCCCACACAAGGTGCCTTGCAATTCCCGATGTAGTACTCAAGGCATGGCTTGAACTTTCCGGCAGCTATGTTCTCAGCTGTAAGGTTCAGGTTGCAGGTCCTAAGTTTAAATAACTGCCTGACCAGTGTAAGGAGTGTTTTTACCATCATTGCTGAGGTGTAAGGTCCGAAATACAATGACCCATCCCGGACAACATTCCTGGTGCTGAACACCCGCGGAAAACGTTCATTCTTCACGCATATCCATGGAAAGGTTTTGTCGTCTTTCAACAGGATGTTGTATGTCGGCTGATATCTTTTAATAAGGTTGTTCTCGAGAAGAAGTGCATCTGATTCATTATCGACAACAATATGCCTGATATCTGAAGCCTTTTTTAGCATAACCGTCGTCTTCCCCGACTGGTTTTTGGCGAAATATGATGAAACTCTTTTCTTAAGGTTCCTTGCTTTTCCGATATAAATTATTTTTCCGTACAGGTCAACAAACTCGTAAACACCCGGCTTATCGGGCAATGAAGCAAGAATGGATATGTATTTCTTCTCGGTAAGCATTATAAGTCCTTTCTGGTACAAAGATAATAATAGAAACCCCCTTTGTATTTCCCCCCGGAGGGGGGAAAGAAATCCAGAACTTGCACAAACATTAATGCCTGTTCTGATGATTCTCCCCTTACAGGGGAGATGCCGCCTCTGGCGGGAGAGAGGTTGCCATTATCATCAGAAAAGCTTAATCGGTAAACAGCGGTACAAAGTTGAATTTGTTACCGTTGAATAATCCCTTATCGCTAAGTTTAAGTTCGGGAATAACCAGCAATGCCATAAACGATAGCGTCATGAACGGGGCAGACATTTTACATCCGTTAGCCTTTACCAGATCCGACAGATTCTGATAAGCCACTGCGACAGTATCAACAGGCTGATCAGACATGATACCTGCTACAGTCAGAGGTAATGAATCTACCCTTCCATAGGCCGAAACTGCAAGACCACCTTTCAGCCTTACAACTTCATTTATTGCATTTACTATATCATCATCATTTGTTCCGGCACATATCAGATTGTGGCTGTCGTGGGCCACTGAACTTGCAAATGCTCCGGTCCTGAGCCCGAATCCTCTAATAAATCCTACGGCAGGGTGAGCATCACTGTACCGGTCCTTTACAACCAGCTTCATTATATCTTTTTCAGCATTCGGTTCCACCGTCTCCCCTTTTCCGGATTCCACCTTTGCTTCCCCTGTGACAAGCTGACCATCCGATGCTTCAATCACCATGAGGTACCTGCCTTCATTTCTTACATGTATTTGTTCTTTTGATATCCTGGAACAATTGAATTTATTTACAGTTCCTGAACCTGAATAACTGAAAATCACATGGCCCTTATCAAATACTTTTAAACCATTTATCCAGGTTTCCCTGATATCCATTTTATGCAAATCACCTACTATTATCATGTCAGCCGGATCACCGGGCCTGAGAAGTCCGGCATCTAGTCTGTAATGCGTTGCCGGATTGACAGTACAGCTTCTTATGACATCGA
>JAUZNW010000252.1 GCA_030706785.1 Bacteroidota bacterium
AAGGGAGGGAACCAGCTTATTACAGTGGTTGGCGCAGGGGGTGACCGCGACCGGACCAAACGGCCTAAGATGGCCGCAATCTGCGCTGAGGGAAGTTCAAAAGTGATTCTCACATCAGATAATCCAAGGACGGAAGATCCTGAAAGAATCATCGATGAGATGGAAGCGGGCATAACACCTGAGCTGAAAAAGAAAGTGATCAGGATTACCAACAGGAGGGAAGCCATCAGGACAGCAGTGATGCTTGCCGGTGATACAGATGTGGTACTTGTTGCAGGCAAAGGTCATGAACCGTACCAGGAGATCAATGGTGTCAGGTATCATTTTGACGACAGGGAGGAACTAAGGGAAGCTTTGAATATAAGACAGAACGGATGATAAATGCTCTACTACCTTTTCACATATCTTGATAAGCTTAATATCCCGGGGGCAGGAGTTTTCCGGTATATTTCTTTCAGATCCGCAATGGCTGTCATTACCTCGCTTTTTATCTCAATGCTGATAGGAAAGAGGATAATTCAGTACCTGCAGCTCAAGCAGGTTGGTGAGGTTGTAAGGGATCTGGGACTCGAAGGACAATACCGGAAGAAAGGGACCCCGTCAATGGGAGGAATCATTATCCTGGCATCCATTCTGATTCCCGTACTTCTGTTCGCAAAACTGCATAATGTCTACGTGATCCTCATGCTGCTTACAACCATCTGGCTGGGTTTCATCGGTTTTGTTGATGATTATATTAAAGTCTTTAAAAAGAACAAGGAAGGTCTCGCCGCAAGGTCAAAGCTTATCGGCCAGGTTATCCTCGCAATGATTGTGGGTGTCACCCTCTTTTCGAGCAAGAATGTGATAATAATGGAGAAAGTACCGGTATCGGAGCTGACGGCAAGGGAGCGTATTGAGCTTCTGGATCAAAATCGTCCTTATTATGCCGAAGGCCAGGTTTCGATGGAGCGTAAATCGACAAAGACCACTATCCCTTTCATAAAAAACAACGAGTTCAACTACTCATGGCTTGTGGCATTCATACCTGAAAAATACAGAAGGTTCTGGACCTGGGTCGTTTTTGTTATTGTCGTGATCTTCATCGTGACGGCAGTATCAAACGGGGCAAATCTTACAGATGGCCTCGACGGACTTGCGACCGGGACATCAGCAATTGTCGGTACGGCTCTGGGTATACTCGCATATGTGTCAAGTAATATCATCTATGCGAATTATCTGAATATCATGTATATACCTAATTCGGAGGAGCTTGTAATATACGCGAGCGCATTCATAGGGGCAACGGTCGGCTTCCTCTGGTATAATTCCTATCCGGCACAGGTCTTCATGGGCGATACAGGCAGCCTTACACTCGGCGGGATAATTGCGGTTTTTGCAATAATAATCAGGAAGGAACTGCTTATACCGATCCTCTGCGGAATATTCCTTGCAGAGAACCTGTCGGTTGTTATACAGGTCTCATACTTTAAAAGGACAAAAAGAAAATATGGAACGGGACGCAGGATATTCCTTATGGCCCCGCTGCACCATCATTATCAGAAAAAAGGATATACGGAACCGAAAATCGTTACCCGGTTCTGGATCGTGGCAATAATACTTGCCGTGATCAGCATTGTTACTCTCAAGATCAGATAGTTGTATGAAGAAGATTGTGATACTGGGGGCAGGAGAAAGCGGAGCGGGTTCAGCAATACTTGCGCAGAAGAAAGGTTTTGATGTGTTTGTCTCGGACAACGGTGAAGTGAAGCAGAAATACCGCGAGATGCTGAATAAGAACAATATAAGGTGGGAGGAAGGTAAACACACGGAAGAAGAAATATTTAAAGGTGACGAGGTTATTAAAAGCCCGGGTATAAAGGAGGATGCTCCCGTTGTCGTGAAACTGAGGGAAAAAGGTATTCCTGTGATATCTGAGATCGAGTTTGCAGGCAGGTACGCGACCGGCAAAAAGATCTGCGTAACAGGGAGCAACGGGAAAACAACGGTAACAAACCTGATCAATCATATACTCAGGAAAGCCGGCAAGAATGTCACAATGACGGGAAATGTGGGGAACAGCTTTGCGATGGCAGTTGCTGAAGGAAATTACGATTACTATGTAATTGAGCTCAGCAGCTTCCAGCTCGACGGGATGTACTCGTTCAAGGCCGACATTGCCATCCTGATGAACATCACGCCAGATCATCTTGACAGGTATGACTATGTACTTCAGAACTATATTGATTCCAAATTCAGGGTAACCCGGAACATGACAAAATCGGAATTTTTCATTTACTGGGCTGACGATCCGATCATACAGGCCGAACTGGCAAAAAGGGAATATGGGATGACCCATCTTCCTTTTTCGGCTGAATCGAAGGAAGGAATGGCAGCCTATACCGAAAACAATGAAATAGTTATTGATTTCCCCACAAAAACCAACCTTATGACCATTCATGATCTGGCACTAAAAGGCCGACACAACCTTTACAATTCGATGGCGGCAGCAATTGCGGCAAAAGTCCTGGCTATCCGCAAGGAAGTCATCAGGGAAAGTCTGTCTGATTTCCAGGGGGTTGAGCACCGACTGGAACCTGTGATCACTGTATACGGCATTAACTTCATTAATGATTCAAAAGGCACCACTGTGAACTCCACCTGGTATGCCCTGGAGTGCATGGAAACAGATGTCGTATGGATCGCCGGGGGGATTGACAAAGGTAATGACTACTCCGAGCTTTTCCCGGTGGTGAAGCAGAAAGTGAGAGCCATCGTTTGCCTTGGAAAGGATAACAAAAAAATAATCGATGCTTTTAAGGACAAGGTACCGACAATAGTGGAAACATTATCTATGGAGGAGGCCGTGCGTTCAGCATATTACCTTGCAAAAAAAGGCCAGACCGTACTTCTTTCACCTGCCTGCGCGAGCTTTGATCTGTTCAGTAATTATGAGGACAGGGGAAGGCAGTTCAAACAGGCAGTAAGAAACCTGTAAAAACTAAA
>JAUZNW010000253.1 GCA_030706785.1 Bacteroidota bacterium
ACCGGACCTTTGATCTTTTTTACACCGATCACAACGATCTGCGACCGTTCTTCTCCCTCGAGATATTCTGCACCGAAAGGCCATCCGGATCCTACTAAAAGATCGCAGATCATGCCAAGTGATTTGGCTTCTTTAAAGACGACTTCCAGCATCCTGAGCCACTCATCGCTCAGCCATTTCAAAGAAGGCTTGCCAAGGTCATCACCATCGAACCTTGATGGGAATTCGACCGGATTTATCTCCACTCCTCCGATCCCGGCTTCTTTCAGCAACCTCAGCTCCCTCACAAGTTCCTTTCCCTCAACCTTATTGCCATTCCACCACCATCTCACAAAGGGATGATAATTAAATGGCGGATTTTTAAAGAGGTTATACAGATCAGCTCCCCTGAGTGAATCAGCCGGAAAGAAAGTACGGTTAATTGATGGAACAGCACCGGTTATCACTGAGCCTGTAGCAAACACCGCGCTATTTGACAGAAACTTACGTCTGTTCATAATTAATTCTTTCCGTACTAAATGATTTTTTAAGAACTATCCCAGAAGGACACAGAGAACCAAAGCCACAGAGATATTACATCCTACGGATTAGATTTTGAAATTAAGAATTTAACTTCATAAAAGAAATATTCACCGTTACTTTCACGGATATCCTTTTCATCCCGTTTCTCATTTGTTTATTGAATTTTTTCGGCTTAACTTACAGATCATCATTCTGGATTTAAAATATCTCATTCTGTCATAAACTGAAATAAAATGAAACCACGGAAATTCACACGTCGTCAGGTAATTGCTGCTACGTCAGCAGGCTTTTTAGGTACTATGATCAACCTGTCATTCAAGCCATTCACAATTGTGAACAATACGCAGGTTAAAAAGCTGGCAATCAATGGCGGGGAAAAAGTTCACCCTGGAACATGGCCTCAATGGCCGGTCTGGGATCAGTCAGCAGAACCGGGCCTCCTCGATATGTTTCGCTCGGGACGCTGGTGGAGGGGGAACGGGGAGCATGTAGTCGAGTTCGAAAAGAAATATGCCGAACTGATGGGTGCGAAACGATGCCTAGCAACTGCAAGCGGCACAACAGCCCTGCTTACCGCACTCAATGTACTTGGGGTTGATGCGGGTGATGAAGTGCTTGTGTCACCTTTTACATTTATCGCAACCTACAATGTAATCTTCGCCCACAAGGCTCTTCCGGTATTCGTAGATAGCGATCCTGAAACCTTCCTGATCGATCCTAAAAAAATCGAAGCAAGAATTACCAACAGGACCGTAGCAATAGTACCTGTTCACATTTATGGATTGCCAGTTGATATGGACAGTGTGAACAAAGTAGCAAAAAGCCACAATCTGAAAGTTATAGAGGATGCCTGCCAGGCATGGCTTGCCGAATACAGGGGAAAGAAAACCGGAACGCTGGCTGATTTGGGATGCTTCAGTTTCCAGAACTCGAAGCATCTGGCAGCCGGAGAAGGCGGAGCAATTCTGGGGAATGATGAAGACTTGATGGACCGCTGCAATGCATATCATAACTGCGGAAGACCTTATGGCGCAATGAAACCAGTCTCAGGCAATGCATATAACGGGCTTAATTACAGGATGCAGCAATCACAGGCCCTGATACTCATGTCACAGATGAAAAGGATACTGAAGGATAATGATGTGAGGCTTTCGAATGCACTTTATCTCGATAAAAAGCTTAAGGAGATCCCCGGCATTGTTCCGTATAAGCTTGCTGAAGGAGCAACCAGAGCAGTTTATCACATGTATCCTTTCAGGTATATCATGGAGAAGTTCAATAATGTCCCGAAGGAGAAATTCATCCAGGCTCTGAATGCCGAAGGGATCCCGTGCGGAAGCGGCTATGGGAAACAAAACAAGGATGGCCTCATCGAGGAGGCATTTGCCTCGAGAGGATATAAGAGATTATTCTCTGAAACAAGGCTGAAGCAATGGCGTGAGGAGAACCAGCTTCCTGGCAATGATCTGCTTTGCGATCAGGCTGTCACATTCTACCAGAGCATTTTGCTTGGCTCCAGGTCAGACATGGACGATATTGCGAATGCGATTGCCAAAATCTATGAAAACAGAGCTTCACTCGTCTGATCAGTATTCAGATTGATTGGAATGTTGCTGGTTGCTAGGTCCTGGTTGCTGGTTTAAACAACAAAAAATTTCCAACTTGCAACCTGTAACTCGCAACCTGCAGCGTTCAATTGCTCGATTCCTGCTTTATTACATTTTTGGACACTTCTAATCCGTCCTCCTTCATCATCTTTTCTATTTCGGGGATCTGCTTGGGGGCATTTTTTGAAAGCACTTCATAGCCAGTCGGTGTAACAAGGACATCATCCTCGATTCGGACGCCTGTTTTTTCTTCTCTTACATAAATTCCGGGCTCAATGGTTATTATCATTCCCGGTTCCAGCACTCCCGCAATTACTGATTCTGTATCCTTAAGTCCGATGTGATGGCTCAGTCCATGGTAGTAGTATTTTTTAAACTCAGATTTATCTTTTATCAGACCTATCCTTACCAATCCTTCAGAAATGATATCATCTGCCCTGTGACTTACATCTGCCATCTTTACTCCGGGTGCTACCATTTTGATTGCTTCTTCATTTGCATTTAGAACGATATCATATATGGCCTTTTGACGTTCGGTATATTTGCCGGAAACCGGATAGGTCCTTGTTATGTCCGCACAATACATGTCCTTTTCAGCGCCGCAATCCACTACTACAAGGTCACCGGCTTCCATCTTCCTTGAGTTTTCCATCCAGTGAAGAACGACTGAATTTATACCTGATCCGATGATAGTCGGAAAGGAAAGAGATTTCGAGCCATTCACTGAAAAAACATATCTTACAACCGCTTCAAGCTGGTATTCA
>JAUZNW010000254.1 GCA_030706785.1 Bacteroidota bacterium
CTACCTGCTACAGGGATAACGGTGATTATCAGATATGGGTTAAAGCCCTTAAAAACAATGAAAAAGCAATCTGCCTCCTGAATACCAGCGATGAAAAGAAATCAGTTCTTGTCGATTTTACGCTATTGGCACAGATAAGGAGCTTTGGTCGCGGATTCGGCGGTCCTGCAGGAGCACCTCCGGCCGGAAGTCCCGGAATGCCCGGTGCACCGGGAATGCCCGGAGCTCCTGGAGCACCCGGAGCACCTGGAGCACCAGGGGCACAGGGGATGCCAGGAATGCCGGGAGCACCCGGTGCACCCGGTCAGGGACAGGGAGCCAACAGGCCGGGCGGCCAGCGCGGATTTACTCCAATGACCCTTGAAAACTACCGTGTAAGGGATGTATGGGATCACAAGGACCTTGCATTGAAGGAAACATCAATGTATGTAGATATGGTTCCTCATTCAGTAAAGGTGTACAGATTTATCAGAAAATAACATAGGGTGTTTAATTACTGATGCGGATTTAGCGAACCGTAATCCGTGGCCAAAGAAATAGCTGCTGGCACAGATTTTAAGTCTGCGCCAGCAGCTAAAATTATTTATTTCATCCAATTAAACCACTGGCAGCTTCCACGGATCCCTGTAAGATGGAACCAGGTAATCGTTTGCTTCAGTATCGTTTGTGAATTTTGTACCATTCCAGATCAGCTTCTTGCCGGTCCTGTAAGCAATATTTCCAAGAGCCGAGAACTTTGCGATATGTGCTCCTATCTGAATGCTTGCATTGGTTTTCGGATCACGTTTCACAATGCACTCGAGATGATTCTGAACATGGTTTTTCAATCCTTCATTCTTACCTTTTTTCAATGGAACAACTTCCATTCTCGCTTTACCATTGACTCTTTCCGGGATAACCTCCCATCCGCCCCTGTCGACAACAAGCGTACCGTTCTCACCAACAAATCCCAGACCGTGGTTGCGTCCATAAGCGCCGTCATCTATACCTATCGCATGATCCCACAAAACATTGAAGCCATTGAATTCATATAATGTCTGAAGCGAGTCCGGGGTTTCGCATGCATCATCGGGATAACCGTATTTCCCTCCCATTGCCATAACTGACTTCGGGGCAGTTACGTTCATGCCATACAGGGCATAGTCAAGAAGATGGACACCCCAGTCTGTCATCAGTCCGCCGGCATAGTCCCAGAACCACCTGAAAGTAAAATGGAACCGATTCCTGTTGAAAGGCCTTTTTGGAGCAGGGCCAAGCCACATGTCATAATCAACACCTGCAGGCACAGGTTCATCAGGAAGTACAGGGATTGAAGGGCACCAGCCCTGGTATGAGAAGACCCGTACAAGCCTTATCTTACCCAGTTTGCCTGACCTGACGAAATCGACAGCATCCTGCCAGTGCGGATCGCTCCTTTGCCACTGACCCACCTGCACCACACTCTTGTATTTTTCAGCAGCTCTGACCATCAGGTTGCACTCCTCGATGGTTCTGCCTATGGGCTTTTCGCAATACACATCCTTGCCGGCTTCACAGGCAGCAACCATCTGCATGCAATGCCAGTGATCAGGAGTACCGACAATAACAACGTTGATATCCTTGTTATCTATTACTTTTCTCCAGTCCCTGTAGAGATTTGCCGGTTTTTTCCCTCTTATTTTCTCAACATTTGAAGCTCGCCTGTTCAGGACAGAATCATCTATATCGCATAATGCAAGACATTCAACTTCAGGATGCTGAAGAAAAAAGCTAAGATCGCTCCAGCCCTGTCCGTTAACGCCAATAGCCCCGACATTGACCCTGTCGCTTGGCGGATTACTAATCATTCCCTTGACTAATCCGGGAGCAAGACCAATGCCTGCTGCAGTCAGGGTTGTGTTCTTGATGAATGATCTACGTGTAGCCATGGATTATAGAATTTAAATTATTACTTCGGAATAAAAGTTTCTGGTTGATGGTTGCCGATTGGTTGCTGAAAATAACCTGCAACATGCAATATGCAGCCAGCATCAGGATTTACCTTACTGTAAATCTGTATATTGTTTTCGTTTTATAAACTTCTCCGGGATTCAGGACTGTGGAAGGGAAGTCGGGATGGTTCGGGCTGTCCGGATAATGTCCTGATTCAAGGCAGAAACCTGTCCTGTAATTATAGGGCTTACCTCCATGCCCAATCTGGTTACCTGTAAGGAAATTACCGGTATATAACTGCATCCCTGGCTGGTCAGTGATCACTTCAAGGACACGTCCGCTTATCGGTTCATATACAGTAACATCCGGCTCTTCTTTGTTGTCAAGAAGGTAGTTATGGTCATACCCTTTACCCAGAATAAGCTGGTCGTAGTTCTCACCTATCCTCTCTCCGATTGTATGTGGTGTCGTAAAATCGAATGGTGTTCCTGCAACAGGACGGATTTCACCTGTAGGTATCATTACGGAATCAACCGGAGTAAAAGCTGAAGCCCTGAGTGTAAGCTCATGATCAAGTATATCCCCGTTCCCGGCTCCGTGCAGATTGAAATAAGCATGGTTTGTCATGTTAATGACAGTCTTTTTATCAGTAACGGCCTTATAATCCATTATTATTTCATTATTGTCAGTCCATGTATAGGTCACTTCGGCGTCCACATTCCCTGGAAATCCCATTTCCATATCCGGACTGTGATAGGTGAACCTTACTGAAGGGAATTCGCCTTTGCTGAGCACTTCTGTCTCCCAAACAACACTATGCCATCCGCCCGGTCCTCCATGCAGTGTATTCGGACCGTTGTTAAGCGGAAGGGTGTATACAACCCCGTCAAGAGTAAATTTGCCTCCTGCACTCCTGTTTGCATACCTCCCGACCACTGATACGAAATACATGTCACAATCTGCAGTGGCTTCAA
>JAUZNW010000255.1 GCA_030706785.1 Bacteroidota bacterium
CCGCTTAAGCCGGTTATGACAACCAGCTTGTTTCGCGGGATTACAACATCAATATTCTGTAAATTGTGAACCCGTGCTCCAAGAACGTTTATGATATCGCTCATCTCTCTACACCACCTTCCTTCATTCAATTAGCAGAATCATTGGATTCTACAGACCTCATGCCTTCTTCAGGTATTTTAATTATGTACTCTTTACCCGGCTGCGGGGTGAAATACGGCTTCCTGAGCCACGGATTAAGATATTTGAGAAGCTTATAGTTTGTGCCGTGGTTTTTGGCGAAATCGGAAAAGTCGCTTATTGCAGTGTCAATCTTAACATCATAATATTTCAGAACAGGATAGAGGTCGCTGGAATCAAGATCAAATCCATAACCCACAGGATCGTTAATTATCAGCTTATAGGCCACAGCCCTGAAAATGTAGCGAGCGGTTTCGTCGGCAAGCAGCAGGTTGTAGTAATTATCCTCCTTCTGTATCTTCATCTGCTCTTCAAGAGCAGCCCTTCCTCCATTGTACGATGCAGCAGCAAGCGTCCAATTCCCGTATTTTTCAAATGATTTCAGAAAGTAATCGCAGGCAAATTCAGTAGATTTCTCTATACTGTATCTTTCATCCACGATATTGTTGATTTCCATGCCGGCTTCCTTACCAGTGCCGGCCATGATCTGCCAGAAACCGGTTGCCCCAGCTGGTGACACCATGTTGCTGTACTCGCTTTCTGCGGCAGCAAGGTATTTGAAGTCGTCAGGTATATTGTTATCTCGCAGGATCTTCTCAATTACAGGAAAATACCTGTGTGCTCTTTTAATTATCAGGATCGTGGAGGAATGCCTGTAGGCACTTATAATCAACTCACGTTCAAGGCTTTCGCGTGTATCAAAATTCTCAAGAGGCATCCTTTCTCCGGCAAAGGTCACGTTATCCGGAATTTTGTACGACCTGTTATAACTAACTGTATCACTGGCCGATCCTTTTGGCTTTTTATTTGCGAGAACCTTAAAGCTCTGATTTACAACCGCTGCAATTACTATCAGACTTATTATCAATATTATTACAAACGCCGGCCTTTTATCAGATCTCAACATACCTAATTAACCGTTTAAAAAATAAAATGCAAAATTAATCATTTTGCACTTGATAAATAAACGGGTGCACTCTTAAATTGTTGCAAAACTGTTTTCGTGGGCAGATCTCAGAAGGGTGAGCCTTCTTATCAGAATTTGTACGATAAGCCTGAGAAAACTCCGAAAGAATAGGGGTGAGTCTTCGGACCCTGGATCATGCTGAACGGATTCAGGTAATATCGGAATGTGGGTTCAAGGTTCAGTGATATCTTATCAGAGATGTTATATTCCATTCCCATGCCAAATGAACTCGTTACCATGAATGGATTTAATCCAGCCGTCTTGCCAACCGAGTAGTTATTGCCTGAAATATGGGCATTTACAGTGTTGTTAACCAGCAGGTTATATGATAAACCTCCAATTACATTAAAGCCAATGGTTCTGTCGATCAGCTTATATCTGAGGAAGACCGGCATTTCAAGGTAGCTGAAGTTCTGGTACAGGGTATTGTCAACATATGATAACTGCGCCTTTGCCGGGTCAAAAACATCATTGGTATATTTGGTCAGAACCCTGTCGCCTGACCTGTCCATCAGGAATACATCGGAATTATTGGTATAAATGAGGCCGTTGGAGGTGAGCACCTCAAAATTATGATCACCCTTTGTATAATCGTAACTTCTGAAACCGCTGAATGAACTGATACCATTGATCTCATTTCCGATAGTAGAATAGTATAGGCCCGACTGGATGCTTAGTTTCCTGCTTATCTTATAGGCAAATGATACGCCTCCTGAATATGATATCCGTGATTGTTCTGATGAGCTTATCTGTTTTGAAATATTGCTGTTGTCGAGCTCGGGCCTCAGATAATATGTTGGAGAAACAAGTGCGGTTATTGACCATTTTGCAGTTTTATCCTTCGGTTGATCAAAAGTTATTCCTTTCAGGCTACTATTGTTGTCACCTGCCGTCCCTGAATTTTCCTTGTCAGTCATCATGCCGGGGATCAAAGCCCTTTTGATTCCGAGAATACTTTCAAGGCTGGGGAGATTACCGAATGCAAGAGTAGTATTGCCAATACCCTTGTCAGCCTGATTGTCTGGAGAGGTAATTTGCGATTCTTCAGGCAGCGGGGGTGTCTGTATCTCCTTGCCTGAATTGGTAACGGATTTTGCTGATCTGTGGCCTGATATCTTTTGAATTGGCCGGTTGCCCTGAAGGTTTACTGACCTGTCACTAACAGCAATATTCTGATCCTGAAGGGTTATATTAATTTCGGTGCTCCACTTATAAGCAAGAACGCTCACTGAGACGATTACTGCAACAACCGCTGCTGCTCTCAGCATTACATATGGCTTTTGCCTTTGCCTTATGACAGGCAGAATTCTTGCCCAGACTCCAACAGGAGGCAGGACCTCGAAATCTTTAAGTCCGTTTCTGAAAAGCAGGTCAATATTTGCGTCCCTGTTAGCCATTTATTACCTTCTTAACCCCGGTATAGAGCTTTACTTTTTTCTGAAGAATAGATCTTGCTCTGGACAGGTTTGATTTTGATGTGCCCTCAGAGATGTTGACCATATCGCTGATCTCCTTGTGGGAATAGCCTTCAATCGCAAACAGGTTAAATACCATCCTGTATTTAGGTGGCAGTTCCCTGATTATCTCAAGCAGATCAACAGCCTCAAGGCCGGCATAATCCTCATTTTCAGGATCGGCATCCGGTTCCGGAATATGATCAATATCGTCTACCCTGTAAAGGTTGTGGCTATTCC
>JAUZNW010000256.1 GCA_030706785.1 Bacteroidota bacterium
TAATACCGTTTCATCCGGACATACTTCGCTGAATGGTGAAATTCTCTGGTTGATAATAGCTGTAGTCTCAGTTTATTTGCTTGACGAAATCTCGTCGGATGCCGGTTCATATATCAGGAAGAAGCAGTCAGTAAAGCTTGAAGCATACATGTACAAGCTTCTTCATGAAAAAGCTGTCAGGCTCGACCTGATAAATTTTGAGCATCCCGAGTACTTTGACTGCCTTTCAAGAGCTGCAGCCGAGGCTCCGTGGAGGCCTAACAGCATCCTGAACAACATCGTATCAATACTGCGGGCTTCTCTTTCGCTTTTGCTTATGGCAGGGCTTCTGGTTACCCTCCACTGGAGCCTGGCGATTGTGCTTCTGGCAGTTAATATACCAGGAATCTGGTTGAGGCTTCATTATGCCGACATCCTCTATAATTTCCAGAAGGAACAGACACCGGAAGCAAGGAAATCAGCATATTTCAACTGGCTCATTACAGGAGACAGACCATCGAGGGAACTGAGGCTCTTTGGAATAGGCAGATATTTTATGGCCCTGTTTGACAAATCCTTCAAAAAACTGAAGGAGGAGGAACTTAGTATTCTTAAAAAGAGAACATTAATAGGATTTGTTTCTGATCTGGTAAAAGCATCAGCAATACTTTTTATTCTTTTCTTTATCGCAGGGGAAACTATTAACAAGGCGCTGACACTCGGACAGATGGCCATGTTCCTGCTTGCTTTCAGGCAGGGCATGATGTACATAAAGGATCTTTTGGGTTCCGTGGCTGCTCTTTACGAGGATGGCCTGTTTATCAGCGATACATTTGAATTCCTTAACCTTAAGGAGATGATGAAGCCGGAATCAGGTGCAGATGTTGTTCCATCAGCATTGAAAACTTCAATAGGTCTCAAAGATGTTTCCTTTACATATCCTGGTAACAAAAAACCATCAGTCAGGAACCTGTCATTTGAAATAAAGAGAGGGGAAATCATAGCACTTGTGGGTCCGAATGGAGCAGGGAAAAGTACCCTTGTCAAGCTCCTTACAAGGTTGTACGATCCTGATTCGGGATCTGTTAAATATGACGGTGGCGATATCAGGCATATGGATCCTGAGGCTTACAGGAAAAACTTCTCGGTAATTTTCCAGGATTTTATGCTGTACAATCTGACTGCCGGGGAGAACATAAGAATGGGTGAGATCGATTCAGATGGTAAAACTGCCAGGATTATAAGCTCAGCAAGGGAAGCAGGTATTCATGATCTGATAAGCGATCTTCCGTCGGGATACAACACTCTTATCGGGAATCTTTTCCATGAAAGCCGTGAGTTAAGCTGGGGTGAATGGCAGAAGATTGCCCTTGCGAGGGCTCTTTACAGGCAAGCATCCATACTTATTCTTGATGAGCCATCAAGCGCCCTGGATGCCGAAACCGAATATGAAATCTTCAGCAGGTTCCGTGAGATTGTCAGGGGAAGGACAGCGGTACTTATTACCCACAGGCTTACGAATGTGGTGCTTGCCGACAGGATTATCGTACTTGACAAGGGTGAAATCATTGAGACGGGAACTCACTCGGAGCTTATGAATAAAAAAGGCAGGTACAGTGAAATGTTCACCAGGCAATATGGAAGGTTCAATGAATAATCAACGGGGATTTTAATTTCTGAAAAAGCTGTCACCCTGTCAAAATTTTACCAACTCCGGCAATAAAGTATCAATCTGTAAATCAAGGTTCAGCGGACCAGAAATATCACAGAATTTTAGCAAAAAGTTTTGTGTTTAATCCATTTTTGTGTAAATTTAACTTAGTGAGATAGAGCATTCCGGTGAAAGTGATCAAAAGTTCTGAACGCAAGGATTAATTGCAATACAAAACTACTGTTTATCATGAAAAAGATTGAAAGAGAGACCCTGAAGGTCAGGATTCTCAGGCTTGCTGATTTGCAATGCACTGGTTCCCCGGCTGAGCTTGCTTACAGGTTTGAAGTGAGCGAAAGATCTATTAAGAGGATAATTAGTGAGATCAGAGGCGAAGGAAAGGAAATAAGATTTTCATCTTCGAGAAAATCCTATGTTACAGGAAGAGAATTTCAATAAATATGTTTTACAACATATAATCAGGGCATTTGTCTGGCCCCGGAGCTTTTTAAATTGCAATGGAAAGTTGATGAATCCGGTTATAACAAATTGATAAAAAGCTAATGATGGAAACGTTTTAGGATTTTTATCCAGGTGTAAGATCAATGTCCTCCTTTTCCTGACGATCAGGCAATACTCGCTGCATCTCTTCACGTGCTTGATTGGTGTTCTCTGCGAACAGTGGGTCGCCCTGACCCGTATCCCCGGTAGTTTGCTGATTTACTGCCGGGGATTTTCTACGCCCTGAAGGGCGTAGTCAAAGGTGACGCCCTGAAGGGCGTAGTCAGCAGTCCCGCCCTGAAGTGCGTAGTCAGCAGTCCCACCCTGAAGGCTGTAGTCAATCTGGCAACTGGGCATAGAAAAACTCCATCCTGATGGGTGGAGTTGGAGGCTGCCCGAACCTTCGTGTCAAAGATATCTGAACAGGTAACCTGATCGAACACTAGCCCAGGGTCTGGAATTCAAGGCTGTCGATAAATTCAGAATATTCGTCCTCCCATGTTCTGGATTCATGGTGGCGTTCCTGAAATTTGATATAATTCCTAACCCTCTGGAGCTGAGATTCGCTTACTGAGGCTGCATAATATTCATCAGCCCACTCGAACTTTCCTTTAACGACCTTATTCTTATTGATCCAGTAAGATGACTCACCTTTAAGGAGTTGCATGACTTCAGACAAAGGCTGGTCATATCGGAGTTGCAGTAGGCAA
>JAUZNW010000257.1 GCA_030706785.1 Bacteroidota bacterium
AGCTTGATGAATATAATATCGATGTCAAATATGCTCCTGCCGGGAAAGCCGGTTTCTTCTCCCTCCGGTTCAATAATGACCTCAACAGGACAGTGATGCTCAGGACTAACGGCCAGGGGGAGCTTAAATACGAGAATAACGCTATTTCAGGTTTTGACACATTCGATAATGTCCGTGTCTGCCTGTACATGGAATTTGATATAAAGCCCGAAGCAATTCAGGTCAGGGACATGGACAGTACTTCAGCAAGCATGTCGGTTTCCGGAAACAGGATCTCAATGATCGCTTCCTTTAAACCTGACAGTCATAATCCACTCAACATCCGTTACGGAATCTCTTACATCAGCACGGAACAAGCCATGAAGAACCTGCGTGAAAACATCAGCAGTTGGGATTTTGAAAAGGTTACCGGTTATGCAAGGGACAGGTGGAATTCGGTCCTGAAAAAGATTGAGGTTGAAGGAGGAACCAATGACCAGAGAATAGTCTTTTATACTTCACTCTACCGTTGTTTCGAAAGAATGGTCAATATCACCGAAGACGGCCGGTACATGAGCGTCTGGAGCAATAAAACAGAACCAGCCGGCGATACTGCTTTCTTCACTGACGACTGGGTCTGGGATACACATCTTGCACTCCATCCCCTGCAGGTTATATTAAATCCATTAGAACAGGGTGAGAAGATCTCCTCTTATGTTCGCATGGCAAGACAGTCAGGCTGGATGCCGACGTTCCCCACGATATCAGGGGATAATCATGCCATGAACGGTAATCATTCCGCAGCAGTCATTCTTGACGCCTGGAACAAGGGGATACGTGATTTTGATCTTCAAGCTGCTTATGAATACCTTAAAAGAACTATTCTCCTTGAGACAAAACTCCCATGGGTAAAGGACAGCGCAAGCTGGCTCGATCATTTCTATGACAGGAAGGGTTATTTTCCTGCTCTAAGGAAGAATGAGCCTGAAACATGTCCAAAAGTCCATTCATTTGAAAAAAGGCAGGCAGTTGCAGTTACTCTCGCATCATCCTGGGACGATTGGTGTATGGCGCAAATTGCGAAGGAGCTGGGGAAGAATGACGACTATGAATTCTTTTCAAAGCGAAGCCTTAACTACAGGAACCTGTTCAATGCAGAAACCGGTTTTTACCATCCGAAAGACAGCGATGGCAACTGGATCGAGCCTTTCGATTACCGGTTCGACGGGGGTATGGGGGCCCGCGATTATTATGACGAGAATAACGGGTGGACATATATCTGGCAGCCATATCATGCATTTGGCGATCTGATTAGGATGATGGGTGGGCCGGAAAAATTTGAAAGGAAACTTGACCAGCTTTTCAGCGAGGGTCTGGGAATATCCAAATGGCAATATTATGCAACAATGCCTGACGCGACCGGAAACGTCGGGCAGTTTGTAATGGGAAATGAGCCGTCAATGCACATTGTCTACCTGTACAACCTTGCCGGAAAGCCATGGAAAACGCAGAAACGTATCCGTATGCTTATGGATACATGGTTCAGGAATGATCTGATGGGTATACCGGGTGATGAGGATGGTGGCGGACTATCAGCTTTCTATGTTTTCTCGGCGATGGGCTTTTATCCTGTTACACCCGGTATTCCTGAGTATCAGATCGGGAGCCCGTTGTTCACCAAAATCAAAATTCATCTCCAGAACGGAAAAACGTTCACGGTTATCGCAAAGGATAACAGTCAGGCAAATAAGTACATACAGTCGGCGAGGCTAAATGGGAAACTATTGACAAAACCGGCCTTCTCCCATAAGGATCTTGTTGAGGGAGGCACTCTTATTCTTGAAATGGGACCTGAACCGAATAAAGCATGGGGTAATGACTCCGGAATTTGATGTTATTATCTCAGGTGCCGGACCCGCCGGCTGTACTGCAGCGCTGGCACTGGGACCGTCAGGGCTCAGGATTGCGATAATTGAAAAAGAACGGTTTCCCAGGGAGAAAATCTGCGGTGACGGGATTCCGGCCTATGTCCCTAAAGTCCTTGATTCAATAAATACTGAATATAAAAAAGCCTTTGAAGCTCTCCCAGGGAAGGTGGAGGTGGATATCTGCCGTGTTATTTCTCCGGCTAACAGGATCCTTGATTTGAAATTCTCAGAGTGCGGATATATTTGCAAACGGTCTGTGTTTGACTCCTTTCTGTTCGGCCTTGTAAACAGGCTGTCAAACATCACTGTTTTCCAGGAAACAAGGGTACAGGATGTAGTCATAGGCGATCATGTAGTATCAGTTACTACCGATAAGGAGGGTATACTAAAGGCAAAAATCATTATAGGATGTGACGGGGCAACGAGCATAACCAGGAGAAAGCTAACCAACAGGGGCATAGACCCCCGCCATTGCTCAAGCGCTGTCCGGGCTTATTTCAGAGATGTGGAGGATATCCCTCCGCAGACCCTCGAGCTTCATTTCGTCAGAGAGCTGCTTCCGGGTTATCTCTGGATATTCCCAATGCAGGATAATGTTTCAAATGTCGGGCTGGGGATACCGTCAGCGGTTGTGGCAAAAAAGAAGATCAGCCTAAAGAAATTGTTACCCGCGATCATTGAAAACAATCCTATCCTGAGGGATCGTTTTAAGAATGCGGAAATGATTGGCGAGACCTGGAGTTATATTCTGCCTCTGGGATCCAGGAGGGCTTCAATCTCGGGAAACAGGTTCATGCTTTGCGGTGATGCTGCTTCGCTTATTAATCCTGCCTCAGGCGCCGGAATCGGTCAGGCCATGCAATCGGGCAGATATGCAGGATGGCATGCGGCA
>JAUZNW010000258.1 GCA_030706785.1 Bacteroidota bacterium
GGGAATGCTTCCATGATGATACAGGATCATCCCTGCAAGAGTTTCATAGTCATCTTTCTCGGGAAGGTTAATGTGATATTTTTCATTCAGGTAATCAATTTCAAGCCTTCCTGATAACACGTACTCCCTGGCATTTATAACCTTCTCGGTGAACTCATTGATATCGTGCTCATCCTCGATATCGCCAACTATCTCCTCAAGTACATCCTCGATCGTTACCATCCCGGATGTTCCTCCGAATTCATCGACAACAAGTGCAACGTTCTTCTTTTCATCAAAGAACAGCTTAAGAAGCTTGTTGGCAGTCATGGTTTCAGGCACGATAGCCAGCTTTCTTACACACGACATAATGTCCGGAGGATCCCTGAAAATCTCTTTCAGTTCGAAATAGCCGATTATATTATCAATTGAATTCTGGTAAACGAGGATACGCGAATGGCCTGTCTCAATGAACCTTTCCTTAAGCTCCTGGACAGAACGGTTGCTCTCAATGGCATCTATCTCTGTCCTGGGAACCATGCATTCCCTCAGCTTGACATTTGAAAAATCGAGTGCATTCTGGAAAATCTTTATATTATTCGGGAAAGTTTCAGATTCCTCGGTGGCCTGCTTACTGAGGCTTACGAAATGATCCAGATCAACCTTGCTGAAAACAAGGTTCTCCTGCTCATTCTTGTTACTTCTTTCTATCCCGAATATCACTCGTATAAACAGATTTGAAGCAGCAATAGTAAATTTGCTGATCGGATAGAAGAGATAATAAAAAAAGATCGTTGGAAGACTCAGTGCTTTAAGAAAAAAATTTGGGGAAATTATGAAGACAGTTTTTGGTAAGAACTCAGCTACCAGGAGTATTACAGCCGTGGAAATCACTGTATTGAGTATCAGTACTAAAATATCGGAACCAATTACCGGCGTAAGCACAGGCCCGAGCAATTTAGTAAAGAACAACCCGTAAACGACGATTGCAGCATTATTGCCGATCAGCATGGTGGCAATATACTGGCCGGGATTTTCAGCGAAGATTCCCACGAAGCGCGATCCAAAAACTCTCTGCTTTCTGTCGAGCTGCATCCTGAGCTTGTTTGCAGAGACATAGGCAATCTCCATCCCGGAAAAAAATGCCGAAAAAACTATGGTCAGGAGTATTACAAAAATCCCGTTCATGGCTCAAAATTAGCGATTTTTTATAAGTGATCTGAGAAAGGTCAGTTTGCCAGCCCTGTCTGAGTGTTATTTAGGGACATTCTCATCCTTTATGTAGATGATCGCGCTGAGGTTTTTGATCTTTCTTTTGGTAAGCCTGGTATCCGATTCAAGACCGTATCCCTGGATGATCTGGTCTTCGGTGGTTATTTTAACAAACCTGTCAGTGTAGATGGTCCCTTTTTTCTCATCCCAGTAAAGCAGTTCAGTCTCAAGCTTTTCGCCGGCCTCATTTATGGCAACCACACTGTCCTGAAGCTCCCAGAGGTTCTTGTCCTGCGTATATTTTGCATATTTTGCAGTCACTGAACCGACGGGATCCTTATGTCCGTCATGGAACAGAACTTTTATACCTTCCCTGAACTCGGTATAAGGATTGTCGTTCCTGTTGTAGCTTTCCATCAGTGGCGCAAACAATTCGAGTTGTACAAGTCCGGAATCGGTATATATTGTCCTGAAGTCCTTTCCCGTCAGGGAGGGAAGGGTAAGAATATCGATTGCCGGATAATTGCCCGATTTCTTTTCGCACGACACAAGTGCCTGGGCAGAGATGAGTAGAAGTATTATTAGTCTAGTTGTTTTTTGCATTGTATTCAAGAATGTGATTCAGGCCATCAAGCACAAGATCAGGCACGTAGCTGACCTTATGACTGATCCGGTCCTTGAGGTAACCGCTGTCACCACCGGTAAATAAAACCTTGAAATCTATGTTCTGATCTTCAAAGGACCGAATGTATTCATTTATTTCAAAAATCAGGCCGTTTATAACTCCGGCAGTGATTGCATCATGTGTATTTTTCCCGGGAGAGAGATATTTCTCGACAGTTGATCCGAGGGGTAGCTTACCGGTAAACCTGTGCAAAGCCTTGAACCTCATGCTAAGACCTGGTGAAATATTGCCACCTTTATACAATTTCCCTGATATATAATCATATGTTACAGCACTTCCGGCATCTATAACAAGAATATTCCTTCCCGGGAAAAGGTAGTAAGCCCCTGCGACAGCTGCAAGCCTGTCAGTGCCGAGGGTTTCAGGCGTTTCATACTCGTTCCTGAAAGGGAGCTTCGTCCTGTGCGTAAGGATATGTACTTCGGGAATGCCGTGCGTTGCCAGGTCTATTATGAATTCCGGAGTATTCCTGACAGTTGAAACTATTGCCCTGTTGAGCTTCTCCCTGTAGGGTTCGAACATTTCCTGCATCTTATCCCAGCTGTATTGTTTGGTCCGGAATGATGTGATTTTTTTATCACCATCATATAATGCAATCTTTGTAGCTGTATTCCCAATATCAAATATCAGGTTCATTTTTAAACTATTATGATACAAAGTTACTAAAGCACATACGGTATATACAAATTTATTTTTCCACCTGGTATTAACTACTGCATACATTCGCTAGCGCGGATTTGCAATCCGTGCTGCAATTTTATTTTGGGATTGGCGCGGAATTAGCGAAGCGCAATCCGCGCCAGCAAGAGTGATGTGGAATAAATCAATTTCTTACCTCCTGCAGCATACCCTGCAATACCTCAATCGCCGTCCTGACACTCCTTACATCCGCAATTGTAA
>JAUZNW010000259.1 GCA_030706785.1 Bacteroidota bacterium
AATGCCTCGGTGAATCCGGCACCAATAATCGCAATCGGTATAGCAAAGGTGGCGATGCCTTCAGAATTTGTGGATTGTTCCTCGTTGAGCTGAAGTGACCCAAAAGTTCTTTTGATGAATATTTTTACTCCGGCATTTTTACAGGCACGGAAGATTTTTCATTGGCTGCTGTGATCCTGACCTGAACTTCATCTTTACCGGGTGAAAGAATAAATGAGATCCCGATTACAGCCCCGGGATATGCGGTTGATTTGCTCACAGTCATTACAGACTGAACATATCCGGGCTTAAAACTGCGGAGGAACGAGATCAGGTTCCAGATATCATTTGAGGAAAGCACATTTTTGAATGATGGCATTAGTCCCCGGCCGTTGCTAACCTTAAAAAAGATCTCCCCATCGCTGTTATGCTGTATCTTATCTGTTGCCGGATCCCCGGGAGGCGGGACCAGATTAAGAAAATTTCCTTTACCAGGAGTGCCATGGCAGGAAATGCAATTAATTGTGTATAGCCTTTCACCTGCTTTTCTTGTTACATCATTAAAATTAAACGGGCTCAGTTTCCCTCTTTTATCTTCAGGGACCACCCAATCCTGAGCCATCATTGTAAGTGAGAAAAGCAGGAATAATGTTATTACAGTGATTCTGTTCATATTAAGTCAATTGAACATCATTAGCATCTTTTTGATTTTCGACAATATCCTCTTCTCCTGATAATTCACAAATAGGGATTATCGGAAAAAACTTAGCCAGAAGAGATATTATGATCAGCACAAGAATAAATGATGTAAGGGTTACTGCTGTTTCAATGAGGGTAGGAGTGTAAATATGCCACTCCGCCGGAACATACTGAACAGGCAGATATGGATGTCCCTGCGGGGGTACGACTATTATGTATCTTTTGAGCCATGCTCCGACAAGCACAAATATTGATATGATCAGAAGTGGTATGGGTTTTCGCATTTGCCTGAATAATAATAGAATAACAGGAAGGACCAGGCCCAATATCTGGACTCCCCAGAAAAATAGAGCTTCCTTGCCGGTAAATAACTCTCTTAGATGAATGGCATCAAATTTCATCATCTTATATGCAGGAACGAGAAATTCATTCAGGTTAAAGTAGATGTAGACGACTGATACCAGTACCAGGATTCTTGCAATTCTCTCGAAATGAAAATCGGTTATATAGTCCTGAAATTTGTAATTTATCCTGAAGAAATACATGGCAATAATAATAGCTGCAGTTCCTGAAACGAAAGCTCCGGAAATAAAGTAGGGACCGAAGATTGTGCTGTACCAGCCGGCTCTTGGAGTGACAGCAAACAGCCATGATGTAACGGTGTGAATTGCAAATGCAGTTGGTATTATCAGGATAAGCAGAATCCTAGTTGCTTGTTTGAGGATCCTGTACTGCTTCTCATGGTGTACCCATTTGAATGAAAGCAATTCATAAGCCCTGCGCAGGAAAGAGGGTCTGCCGGATAGACGGGTCTTTGCCACAGCAATATCAGGGATAAGAGGTATAAACCAGAGAAGAAGACTCAGAACGAAATATGTTATTACCACGGCTATATCCCATAGTATAGGAGATTGTACCCTGGCATACAGAAAAACATAAGCCAGTCTTTCAGGGCGTCCCATATCCATGATAATTACGATTCCGGCAACTGCGGCAAACGCCACAGCAATAATTTCAGCTATTCGTCCTATCGGTTTGATCCATTTTACACCAATAAGTCCAAGGACAGAACTAATAAGCATTCCTATAAGGCTTGTAGCAACAAAGAACACAAAGTTGGCAATATACATTCCCCAGCTGGTAACATCACGGAGACCGGTCACTATCATCCCTTTCCGTAGTTGCATAGAGTAAGCATACAGGCAAACAGCAAGCGCAAGGAATAATAAAATCATCCACAGGATAAAACTCCTGTTTATCCTTACGGGTCGGAGCAGATCTGATGATATTTTTTCCAGTCTTGTTTTGTATTTGTCTGATGTGAGATCCATATCTAACTTTATTCGCCGGGTTATATAGTTTCTTCTTTTTTCAATGAATCAGGTTTTACAAAATCAAAGATCCTGTTTTTAGGTGGAAGGTAATAGACCCTTGGATTGGTTCCAAGTTCTGACATTAGCCTGTACGCCCCGTTCTTCTTAAGTAATTCCTTAAAACTAACAGTCTCTTTTGTTGTTCCGTTTGTGACTGCATCCTCATTTTCATCCCCAAAATAATACACACCGTTGGGACATGCTGAAACACAATAAGGTAATATGCTGTCTCTTAGCCTGTTGGCACTCATGAGGCATTTGGTGATCGTTCCTCTCTTTTGCGGGATATTAAGCTCAACGTTATATACCAGTCCTTTGTCTTCCACTGCTTTCAAAGGGTCCTGCCATTGAAATATCCTGGCGGAATAAGGACAGGCTGCCATGCAAAACCTGCAACCGATGCACCTTTCATTGTCAATGAGAACAGGGCCGTCCTGGCGTTTAAATGTGGCATCGACCGGACAGACCGAGACGCAGGGCGGATTATCACAATGCTGGCAGGGTTTGGGCATGAAATAGGGAGGAGTGTTAACAGACTCCTGCATGACAAGAACATTAATATGATACTCATAAGGTCTTAAATGGTGTGCCGCCTGACAGGCTGCAACACATTTCCTTGCATTACGGCATCTGGAGAGATCAATCACCCAGACCCATTTTTTACCTTTGATACCCTCTCTGCCCCGGCTTTGAAGAAC